>NZ_CP107996.1:3985000-4235000 GCF_036088315.1 Streptomyces sp. NBC_00344
CGTCCACGGTGGTGTGCGCCCGCCCCAGGCCGACGGAGACGGGAGCGATGAGGCACCCCTGATTTCGCCGTCCGTCATCGGCACCGGCTCTCGTCGGCACCTGCCCAGGACAGGCGGGGGCGCCCGGAACCGCAGCTCGCTGCGAATGGAGCCATGGGACGACCACCGCCTTCACCCCGTCGTTATCTCCCCTTATGCCCATCTTGTCGATCTGGTCACAACGGTACGCGGGAGGCGAGAGGGGGGCGTCCGGTCGCGGGGGAGTGCCCAAGGGTTGGGTGGCATTCCTTCTGCTCTGCCTGCCTCTGTTCCTGAACGGCGGCACCCGTCATCAGGCGCCACGCCTGATCGCGGGCCAGGCCCTGATCGCGGAGACCACCATGGCGGTGAACACCACCGCCCAGGCCGCGGCGGCGACCCAGATCTCCCCGCTTCCCATCGTGGTCAGCCACGATGTCCCGGTCGTCCGTCCCAGTTCGTGGGTGGTGACCGCGTACATACCGATCGGGAAGACCAGATTCCACCAGCCCAGCTCGTAGCGCAGCGGAATCCGGCGCAGCACGTGCCGCCATACCCCCAGAGCAAGCAGCAGGGGAATCAACCAGCTGGAAAACGACCACAGGACGATGGACAACCCTGCGATGACCGAACGCGACACCAGCAGGTTTCCCAGAGGCAGGTCGAGCAGCCTCGCCCCGGCGAGCACGCTGATCGCCGCCGCCCCCATGAAGATCCAGGCCGACGTCATGAGGTCCCCCGGCGCTACCGGCCGCACCAGGAGCCTGGCCAGCACGATCCCGGCGGTCAACAGGTACAGGATCAATCCGACGGCCCAGCAGACCAGGGCGAGTACCGGCAGCAGGTGGCCCGGGACCTGCCGGCTCAGAGCGGCTGCCGCGACCGCAACCGACTCGGATCCCACCGCCCAGAGGAACCAGGTGCCGTTGACCTGGTCGATCGACGGGCCTCGCCGCGCAGTGGTGATCAGCCCGAGGGGAATCCCGTAGCCCAGCAGCAGCCACCCCACCGCCCCGAACGCCAGGAACGCCCCGCTCACCGCGGTATGGCCGTCCTGCACCAGGCGAGAGGCCAGCAGATTGGAGGCGATGACGATGGTGAGGAAGGCGAACCCGCGCGGCCCGAGGAGATCCGCCATGAACCGCTGCCGCCGGCGCAGCAGCCGCCAACCGTAGGCAGGGAGCAGTACCGCGAAACCGGCAAGACTCACCACCAGAAGTGCTGCGGAGGCGGTGCCGGCGCCGTTGATGTCCAGGGCGGTGGACACGATGCCCGTGCCCATGACGAACGAGAACGCCGCCGCGTTGAGGCCCGCCACCCTGGAGGTAACAGCCGCCCGGTACACCTGCTTGCCCATGAAGCACCTTTCGCGGAGAGGCGACCGGGCCGTTCAGCCGACAGGTCGCCAACCGTGGGGCGGGGCGCTCGCGCCGGGTTCGGACGGCTGCCTGGGATGCGTGGCGGGGCGCTCACTCCGGCTTCGGCCCGCTGCCGGGAACGCTGATTCCGGCCGGCCACGGCGCTGCGCGTCAGCAGCGTGCATCACCGCACAACCGCCCCGGGGCACGCCCATTTTATCGGACAACGGCTTGGCCGGCTCGGTGCTGAGTGGCCCCCGCCACCGTGACCACCTGATGAGGAGGGCTGCGGGGGACGACCGCGACCCGGGCCCGGCGCCGCCGTCGACCCATGCCGCAGGCCACCGGCCGCGGATCACTGCCGCAGACCGCTGAAGCCGTCGCTGGTCAGAGGACGCCGGTCAAACCCTCGATCGCCGCCCGGGCCCACTCCTGGGCTCCCGCCGCCGTACCGGCCACCGCTCCGGTCGCGACCGGAGCCAGCGCTCCTCGCAGCATGGCAAGTGCGCTGCGGAGCCTGCCGCCCTCAGAGGGGCCTGGCCGGGCGATCGTCGCCAGCACTTCCCGGGCCGCGGACTCCGCGTCCTCCCGGTCCGGATCGGTGAGGCCGGCCCGGGGAAGCTCTCGGAGCAGGTTGGTGACCAGCGCGGCGAGTTCCTCGAAGCCCGGGGCAACAGTGCTGTTGTTCTGCTGGTTCTGGGTGACCGTCTCGTTGTTCCAGGCGAACTGGGCGCCCGAGACCCCGCCGTTGAACACCGGCCCGCCGTTGTCGTTGAGGTGCTGCGGATCGTTCATGCGTGGGAACCGTCCTCGTTGGCCTGCTGCTGGATGGCGTTGATGTTGTTCCACGCCAGCTGAATGCCCTGGACCGGGGCGTTGAAGACCGGCCCGTCGTAGTTGTTGACGATCGTCGGCGGACTCGCGATCGGCTGGGTGATCTTTTCGACGACCGGCAGCGACGTGCGGAGCGAGCCGAGGTCGACGCGGCCGTTGTGCTGTACGGCCACGCCCTGCGTTCCGGTCACGGTGCAGTCCACCAGCCGGCCGCTGCTCGTGCCGTCGAAGTGCGCGCCACCGGCCGCGCAGTCGACGAACCCGCTGTTCACGACATCGAGGCGGGCGGAGTCCGTCCCGTACAGGCCGAAGGCCTCCGAGCCGTTCACGGTGAGGTTCCGCGCGACGAGCCTCGACCTGCCGAACCCGATGACTCCTCCTGCGCTCACCGCGCTGACCTCGCAGTCGTGCACGAACAGCTGAGCGTCGTCGCCCACACCGAAGCCCAGCGGCCCGCGCTCCGCCACCACGCTCCTGAGCGTGACCCGGGACTGGCCGAGGACCTCCACCGCGGACATGCCGAAGTCGTGGAAGCGCGAGTCGGTCACGTCGGCCGTGGTGCCTCCGTTCCCGCGGGTCTCCAGGATCGAGGGGCAGCCCGCCACACGGACGTGCTCGAACACGGCCTTGCCCTCGTCGCGGACCCGCAGTGCGACGCTCGTCAGATCACTGATCTCGACCCGGGTGAAGCGGCCTCTGGCGGCATCGGTAACGGCGATGCCGACGTTGCCTCCCGAGATGCGGCAGCCGTCAACCGCGGGGGCTCCGCCTTTGGTCGAGAACACCGCGACGTTGCCCGCGGCGTTGACCTCGCAGTCCTCGAACCTGCCACGGCCCGAGGTCTGGATGTTGATGCCGGTGTCGCGGCACTCGGTGAACACGCAGGTGCGCACCACCGGGTCGGCGCCGCTCGCCACCGCGATCCCGTGCTGCGCATCGGAAACCCGCGTGCCGGCCACAGAGCCCCGGGACTGCTCGACGAACATGATCGCCTCTGCGTGCACGGCGTTGATCGTGCAGCCGGTCACGGTGAGTTCCGCCTGGGAGTCCGCCATGATGGCCGCCCTGCCGGTGCCGGTCAGCTCGCACCCGGTGACCTGGGCGCGCGCACCGCTGACCCGCACGCCGTGGATCATGCTGCCCCCGATCCGGCTGTCCCGCACCGAGACGTGGGCGCCTTCGATCACCGCGATCGCGTTGTCGGCGGCGTCGGCGAACCGGCACCGTTCGACGAGCCCGCCGGACCCGCTGAAGAGGGCTCTGCCATGCAGGATCGTGCTGTCCCGCAAGGTCACCGAGGTGTTCGGCCTCGCGTGCACGCTGACCCCGTTGTGCGCCCGGATCTCCGCGTGCTCAAGCGTGAGCGTTCCGGCATGGCAGCCGACGACGTCGGCGTCGCGGCCGATCAGCACGAGGCCGTGCACACGAACGGACCCGAGGGTGTCGAGGACGGCGCCGCGGGGCCGGCTCACCACCACGGAGCCCGGATCGCCGAGCGCGGCCAACTGGACCTCGCCGTGAACGGTGAGGGCTTCCTCGTAGCGGCCGGGCGCGATCTCGATCAGCGCCGCTCGGCCCCTTCCGGCGGCGGCAGCGAGCGCGGACGTGATGTCGGGGTGAGCGCGACGGCCACCGTGCGGCGAGACCAGATACCTCGCGACCATTCCCGCCCCCCCCACGCGCGGCCGACTGGAACAGCCGATATTACCCGTAGAGTTGGGGACGGCCAGGCTGTTCAGAGGCAGTCGTGCCAGGACCGGTCGGCTGCCTCGGCTGTCGCGACGTCGGTGAGCCGGCAGGAGACCACCAGGCATTCCGGGACCGGCCCTTCGTCCTGGACGGGTGCGAGGCGCTCTGCGCGGGCTCGGTTGACCATCACCGGTCCGGAATCATCAACTGCCCTGCCTGCGACGGAGTTTGACGTGTCGGGATCGTCGCCGTGGAACTAGAATGAGACGGTGACCTCTCTGCCGCAAGACCCTCCGTCGCGAATCAGCGAAGACGCTCGCGACACGGCCGTGCGGCGCCTGCAGGAGGCGTACGCCGAAGGGCACATCTCACACGAGGAGATGGACGAAGGACTCGGCGAGGTGCTCACCGCCACGACGCGCAGCGAGCTCGTGCCGGTCCTGGCCTCGCTTCCGGAGGAGAACGCGGGCAGTACGTCCACGATCGCCGCCGCCGGCGGACGGATCCGACGGCGCGGCACATGGCGGGTTCCGCGGATGCTCAAGGTCGAGTCCGCATTCGGAAAGGTGTACCTCGACCTGTCCCAGGCCGTTTTCGAGCATCCGGTCGTCGACATCGAGCTGCAGCTCGGCACCGGCAAGGCCAGGATCACGGTGCCTCGCGACGCGATCGTCGACGCCGAGGCCCTGCACACCGGGTGGAAGGACTCGCGCTACAGGAGTCGCCGGCGCTCAGGCCCCGGCGGGCCGACGATCCGGATCTCCGGGGCCATGGGGTTCGGGCGGCTGACGATCCGCCACGCACGGCGCTGAGGCCCCGTCCGGTCGCCGGATCGTCCGGCTCCGGGAGATCGGCTCGCACGTGCCGATGAAGGCGGAGGCCCGAGTGTTCGTGCAGGCGGGGAAACAACACCGTAGTGAACCGTTCGCCAACGCCGTACGCTCCCTCTGATCGATCAAAGAATCCCTGGGGGGACCTTCATGCGTACAACCATGCGCCTTGCCCTGCTCGGCACCGGCCTCGCGCTTCTCGCCACCGCGACCGGTGCCACCGCCGCCCAGGCGGAAGACGGCGGCGAGGGCAACATCACGATCGACAAGGTCGTCGTCAACGGCGGCAAACCGGTCGTGGTCGGTACCACCAACGTCGTGTCCGCGAAGGTCTCGGTGACCGCGTCGGACGATTCGGGCATCGCCGAGACCACGTACATCAGCGCCTCCGGTCCGAAGCCGAACTTCGCGCAGGTCTGGGACGACGAGATCACGTGCGTCAAGGCGAGCGCCACCACGTCGACCTGCACGGGCACGCTGACGTTCGACCCGCAGGCGTCGACCGGCTTCGTCGACAACAACGCGGCTGCCACCTGGAACCTCGGCACGCTGGTCTCGGCCAACGACTACGACTACATCTACCGGGACGCGGCCACCACGTTCAAGGTGCAGCGCTACTCGAAGCTGACGGTCAACGCTTCGCCGGAGCCGGTGAAGAAGGGCAAGACCATCACGGTCACCGGCAAGCTGTCCCGGGCCAACTGGGAGGACAACGAGTACCACGGCTACATCAGCCAGCCGGTGAAGCTGCAGTTCCGCAAGAAGGACAGCACCACCTACACCACGGTGAAGACGGTCAAGACCGACTCGACGGGCAACCTCAGGTCCACCGTCACCGCCTCCACCGACGGCTACTTCCGCTACAGCTTCGCGGGCACGGCGACGACTCCGGCGGTCAACGCGACCGGCGATTTCGTCGACGTCCAGTAGCCACGTACTGCGAGCGTCCCTGAGACCTGATGCGGCGAACGCCGCACCGACCAGGGACGCACGTCACACCACGCCTGGCCGGTCTCAACGGATGTCCTCAGGGGCGCCGTCCTCACGGGGACGGCGCCCCTGTGCGAAGGCGGTCACTCGGCACACCCCAGGAGAGACCCTCAGGTACACACGCCCCGGCAGTAACGCAGAACCGCCTGCCCTGCTCACCTGCGACAAGTGGTCTATTGCGAGCAGCTTGCGATAAGGCGAGGTGCAGGACTACGGTCAGCGTGTTTTGGCTGATATGCCGAGCTATGGAGAGGGCCTTGAGCGCCGATATAACCGCAGAACCGTCGCTGTCCGAACGCATCGGACGGTTTCGCCAATCACTCACGCGTGGCGACTGGCGTTCCCTGGGCGGGATGCTGGGATTCATCGTGCTGCTGCATGTGGTGGGGTTCGGGGTGCTGTTCGGCCTCGTCGTTCCCAAGCACTATCACCTGGGCGGTGACCACCCGGTCTTCAACGTCGGAGTGGGGGTACTCGCCTACACCTTCGGGCTGCGTCACGCCTTCGATGCCGACCACATCGCAGCCGTGGACAACACCACCAGGAAACTGCTGTCCGACAACGCCGAGCGCGAGGCGAACGGCACGCCGCGGGAGCGCAGGCCGCTCTCGGTCGGTTTCTGGTTCTCCCTCGGCCACTCGACGATCGTGTTCGCGCTGGCCTTCCTGCTGTCGGCCGGTGTGAAGGCCCTGGTGGGCCAGGTCGAGGACGACGACTCGGGCCTCCACTCGGCGACCGGGATCATCGGTGCCTCTGTCTCCGGTGTGTTCCTGTGGATCCTCGGCATCCTCAACCTCGCGGTGCTGGTGGGCATCATCAAGATCTTCCGGGAGATGCGCAACGGCCACTTCGACGAGCAGGAACTCGAGGAGCAGCTCAACAAACGCGGTCTGATGAACCGCTTCCTGAACAGCCTGACCAAGTCCGTGCGCAAGGCTTGGCACATCTACCCGATCGGTGTGCTCTTCGGCCTCGGCTTCGACACGGCGACCGAGGTGGGCCTGTTGGTGCTCGCAGGTGGCGCGGCCGCCTTCAGCCTCCCCTTCTACTCCATCCTCGTCCTGCCGATCCTGTTCGCCGCCGCCATGTGCCTCATGGACACCATCGACGGTGTCTTCATGAACGTGGCGTACGGCTGGGCCTTCGCCAAGCCCGTCCGCAAGGTCTTCTACAACATCACCATCACGTCCATCTCGGTGGCTGTCGCGCTGATCATCGGGACCATCGAGCTGATCGGCGTACTCACCGACCAGGCGAACATCACTTCCGGCCCGCTGGCCGCGATCGCGGACATCAACCTGGACTACGCCGGCTACGGCATCGTGGGCCTGTTCATCTTCTCCTGGCTGATCGCCCTCCTCGTGTGGCGCTACGGGCGGATCGAGGAGAAGTGGTCCGCGAACCTCTCGCCCCAGCCGACCGGCAGGGACTGAGGAAGCCCGGACGGCAGCGCACACAGCGGACCGGCCGTCAGGGCCCACCGCTCTTGTTGTCCAGAAGTGGATGTCAAAGGTCCCCAGCCGTGATCGGCTGGGGACCTTTCCGCTTGCGCCCCCGGCAGGCTTCGGACCTGCGACACGCGCTGACGGCGCTCGCCAAGCGGCGGACCGGTCAGATCCTGGTGAGCAGCACCCTTCGGCAAGGTCCCGGAGCACGGGACGGTTCATGGTGGGCAGGGGCGGTCACGTGCTCCACGAAACGCAGTGGCCGGCCGACGGAGGTCGGTCACGTTCACGGCGGATTTTTCGGAGTCCGGCGGTCCGGGGATGTCGAGAACGTGTCACCGGCTCCGTCCCAGGGACATCAGCGGCCACCACCGGCCGCACGAGGATGAAGGAGAAACCAGCATGGCGATTCAGCGGATGGACAACGTCGGCATCGTCGTCGAGGACATGGATGCCGCCGTCGCGTTCTTCCTGGAACTCGGTATGGAGCTGGAGGGCAGGGCGGAGGTCGAGGGCCTCTTCGCCGACCAGTGCACCGGACTCGACGGTGTTCGCTGTGACATCGCGATGGTCCGGACCCCGGACGGTCACGGCCGGCTCGAGCTGGCGAAGTACCGCAGCCCCGCGGTGATCAGCGCCGGGCCGCGCAACCGGCCGCACAACATTCTGGGCACGCACCGCGTCATGTTCGCCGTCGACGACATCGAGGACACCGTTGCCCGCCTGCGCCCGCACGGCGCCGAACTCGTCGGCGAGATCGCCCGGTTCGAGGACAGCTATCTGCTCTGCTACCTCCGCGGCCCGGAGGGCATCATCGTCGGACTGGCCGAGCAACTGCGCTGAGAAGGAGGAACCGAACCATGCAGCCGAACGGTAGCCATGGGACGGACCTCGGAGAGAGGTGGCTCGCCACCTCTGAAGTCGTTTATCAGCGTGGCGGCAGCATCCCGCGGCGAGCGGGCAGGCGCGAGCGGAGCGAGCCCTCGAACCTGTAGAGAAAGCTTCTACCAATGCCCGGAAAGACGATCTCGCGCCCATCGCGAGGCAGTTTCTCAGCGGCAACTCACCCCACTCGCTGACGTCAGGACGGGATGTCAAAAACCCCAGCCATGATCGGTTGGGGGCCTGTGCTCCCGGCGCGACGTGCCGCGCGCATGTCCCCACTGAAGCCAGGATGGACAGGTGATCCCAGTCATGCGGCGCAAGACGTCGTACGCCGCAAGGGGCAGCGTCCGGACCGGCTCTTCACGCTGAACGTCGCCCGGCACGGCCTGGATGAGAAACCGCTGACGGCACCCGCACGCACGTTCCACTTATTGCTACGTCCTGGCCGCGCCGGCGACCATCGGACCTTCGGACATCCTGTCCTCCAGGGCTACTTCAGGAGCCCAGGCCGCGGAGGCTCAGCCCCGCACCGCGCACTCCTTCTGCTTAGCCAGCCCCGCCACGATCCCGGACATCTCACCGATGACGGCGTCCTTGTCCTTGACGCGCTCCGACACCGTGACCTCGGCAGCAGGACTACGCCCGTACGACAGAACCGTCTTCACTCCGTCGTGGGTCTTCTTCGCGTTCACGACCCAGTCGACCCCCTTCACCGACGTGCACGGAGCCGACTCCGGGACGTCCGAGATATTCCCGCAGCGGAGAACCACATCACCGTCCCCCCACACGGCCGTTCCCTCCTGGCCGGAATCGTTACGCTCATGGCCCCCCAGCTTCTGCGGCGCCTTGCTCACCAGACTGGAGCACCCGGCAGTGGCACCCCCCGGAGCTCCCGACACGTTGTAGGAACGCGAGGATGTCCCGCACGCCGCAAGAGCGGCAGCACACACAGCGATCACACCAGCCTTTGCCAGACGTCGGCCAGAGCTCATCTCCATGAGTAATCCCTTGTCTAGGTAACGCGGTCATGGGCCTTCTTTGGTGAAGGCCACACGGCAGGAGACGGTACGCGGCGCTCTCGTACGGAGCGCCGGCGATGCGGGTGACCGGGGTCGGTCCTTCACCATGGACGTCTACACGCACGTCGAGCAGGACACTCAGCGCGAGGCGATCAGCCACATGGATCGGTGCTCAAATAGCGCCTGGGATTGTCCCTGACCGTCGCCTTTGATGTCAGCTGTAGATGGCAAAGACCCCCAGCCACGATCGGCTGGGGGTCTTTTTCCTTGTGCCCCCGGAAGGATTCGAACCTGCGACACCCGCTTTAGGAGAGAGGCGGGGCTGTACGGCAGGTGACCTGCGGCTTCGCTGGTCGAGCTAGCGGGCACGGATGCACCTGCTAGCCACCCTTGTTGACCGCTGCTGACCCCTGCTTCTGGCACGGCTGTGGCACGGCGGCCTCTTCGTCCCGAAGCTGCCGAGACCTGTTCATCAGCCCGGCAGGCAGGAGCGGAATCGGTGGAGCAGTTCAAGTGCGTCAGGGCTCTCTGCGTCGAAGGTCTGGCCTTGTTGTTCGAGAGGAAGACCCGGCCCCCAGATACGGGCACCGTGACAGCGGAAGCAGAAGGCGATCTCAAAGAGCTGATCGGTGGAGCTGTGCGCCCGGATTCCCCAGCCTGGGAGAAAGCAGCGGTACGGCTCACTTCCTGGTAGGTCGGCGATCAGGGACAGGGCCTGCTGGGCTTGGTCTCCCTCCCAGATCGCGGCAGTGTCTCCGGCTAGGTTCTCCGAACTGAGGTGCCTGACGGGGTCGGTGATGCGGACGACCTCGATGAGCTCAGTCTTCCCATGGGTTAGCGGCAGCAGCATGCTCCCAGACTCTCCGATCGTGACTTCGCTGACCAGGGACGGCCGCGGGCGCCGAGGCGGCTGGTACGGCGATGGCGGCGCCAGCGTTGGATGTCAGCGGAACAGCTCGGGCATCGGGCAGGCCTCCAACGGCTCCTCCGGCCGGTCGGCCCAGCGGTCCTCGCTCGCGTGTCCCTGGGCAAGTCCCCGGCCCCGGCGACCTCGCCCTCCACGGCCTGACCACTCCCCGCCCCACGGTCGGCGCGACCGCCTTCGCGCCAAGTCCCTACCCCTGCCTTGTCACAAGGAGGACGTCATGACCGCTCGGAAGACCATCCGCAAGCGCACGCCGAAGTGCCCTGCGTGCAAGGGCACCGGGGGAGTCGCCGTCAGTGAAGCGGTATTCCGGTACCGACTCACTCCGCCAAGCTCGCTGACTGGCTGCCGTACTGGCTGGACAACGTGATCAAACCGCGCCGCAAGCTCAGCACGTACGACAAGTACGAGGCGCACGTACGCCTCTACCTCGTGCCGATGATCGGGACCAAGCGGCTCGAATCGCTGGGCGTCGCTGATGTACGGCGCTTCCTGGTGCCGCTGGAGAAGAAGACCACCGCAGCTACGGCCAAAGGGTCGCATCGGGTACTCCGCACGTCTCTGACGGCTGCCTGCCGTGAGGAACTGATCAGCCGGAACGTGGCCAGCCTCGTTGAGCCTCCGCGTGCCAAGTCCCGTGAGCTGAACCCCTGGACGCTTGAGGAGACGCTCGATTTCCTCGCCGCCGCCCGGACGGATCCGCTCTATGCGGCCTTCGTCCTCGCCATCACCATGGGCCTGCGCCGGGGTGAGATCGTCGGACTCCGATGGACTGACCTGGACCTTGAGCACCGCGTTCCCTACGTCCGCCAGCAGACCCAACGGCGACGTGGCGTCCTCTACGACGACGATCCCCAGAGACGCCGTCGCCGGGCCGTCCCGCTGTCCGCCATGTGCGTTGCTCCGCTGCGCTGGCCCCGGATGCGGCAGATGGAGGCGAAAAGGCGAGCGGGGAGAGGTGGCAGGAGAGTGGACACGTCTTCGCCACCCGCACCGGCCACGCCGTCGAGCCGCGCAACGTCTACCGCTCCTTCACCCGCATCGCGGAATCCGCCGGCCTCCGTGTCATCCGGCTGCACGACGCACGGCACGGCTGCGCGACCATTCTCACCGCGGCCGGGGTGGCGCCTCGCGTCGTGATGGAGATCCTGGGACACAGGCCAGATCAGCATCACCATGGACGTGTACACGCCCGTGGTGCAGGACACCCAGCGCGAAGCCATCAGCCACATGGACCGGCTGCTCACGAGGCGTCCTCGGTCGTGAGTGACCATGCCCGTTGATGTCAGCCGTAGATGGCAAAGACCCCCAGCCACGATCGGCTGGGGGTCTTTTCGCTTGTGCCCCCGGCAGGATTCGAACCTGCGACACCCGCTTTAGGAGAGCGGTGCTCTATCCCCTGAGCTACGAAGGCGGGATCTGTTTGTCCGGCGCGCAACCTCAGGGGTTGCCGCCGGAAACAGTGTAGCGGGTGGGCTGGTGGCCAGGCCGGGAGTATGCGGTGGCGGGCGCGGGAGCGATTCCCGGCCGCCGACTTCGCGCTCAGGCCCGGGTGCCGGTCGGCTACCCGGGCCTGGTGGCCGGTGGCCCGGCCGGAGATCAGTCCTCGACCAGCATCCCGGTGCGCAGCCGCTGCAGAATGCGGGCCAGCAGGCGCGAGACGTGCATCTGGGAGATGCCGAGCTGCTCGCCGATCTGGGACTGGGTCAGCTCCTCGCCGAAGCGCATCTCCACGATCCGGCGTTCACGGGCGTCGAGCTGCTCGATCAGTGGGGCCAGGGCGTGCAGGTCCTCGACGGTCTCCATCGCCGGGTCGGGCTCACCCAGCACGTCGGCGAAGGTGCGGCCGCTCTTCGGTGACTGGCTGTCGCCCGAGTCGCTCGGCATGTCCAGGGAGCCGGCCGTGTAGCCGTTGCTCGCGACGATGCCCTCGATGATCTCGTCCTCGGTCAGCTTCAGGTGCTCCGCGAGCTCGGAAACCGTCGGGTCGCGGTCCAGGACGACCGCCAGGTGCTCCTTGCCCTTGGCGATCTCCACCCGCAGTTCCTGAAGCCTGCGGGGAACGTGAACGGCCCAGCTGGTGTCACGGAAGAATCGCTTGATCTCACCGACGATGTACGGAATGGCGAACGTGGTGAATTCGACTTCCCGGGAGAGATCGAAACGGTCGATGGCCTTGATGAGGCCGATGGTGCCGACCTGGATGATGTCTTCCATCTCGCCGGTGCCACGGTGGCGGAAGCGGTTTGCCGCGAACCGGACCAGCGAAAGGTTCATCTCGATAAGGGTGTTTCGCGCGTACTGGTATTCATGCGTGCCCTCTTCGAGGACCTGCAGCTGATCGAAGAAGGTCTTGGAGAGGGCCCGAGCGTCCTTGGGGGCGATCTTGCCGGCGTCCTCGATCCAGGGAAGTCCGTCCGTCTCCGGCAGCGTTGACGTCCCGGACGCCGTCGAAGCAGGTCCCGACTCGACCGTCGCAGTAGGCGCGGACATCGACATCATGGTGTTCAGCCTCCCCAAGTACGGACCCCGTTCAGATCGGCTCCTGCCCCGGCCTTCCGCCTTCAATCCTGACGGAATGAAAGTGGGGTATTATCCCACGTTCTGTCATGGTTCATCCCATGCGATCCGCGTAGTCGGCGCCTCGTGGTGCGGCTACCAGCGATACCAGCGGCCCTTGCGGCCCGGGCCTCCCGCCGGGTGAATCACGAAGCCCAGCAGCCACGCGACGAGCACCAGGACGGCTATCCACCACAGGGCCTTCAGCGCGAAACCGGCGCCGAAAAGAATCAGAGCGAGGAGCAGAACGAGAAGAACAGGACCCATGGGAATCTTCCTCCGCTCGACCAGGTGTCCGGCAGGTGTCCGGCCGAAATTCCGGGTGCCCCGGCTTTTGCGGATCATGCGCCGGATCATCGTGCGGGTGAATGGTCGGTTCCGGGTGGTGGACCGGCCTTCACCGGGTAGGCGTCCGGGCGATAGGGAAAGTAAATTACTCCGGATCCACGGGGGCGATTCACATGCGCGACGAGTTCGATCACCAGGAAATCTGGGAAGGCCGGGACGGCGGAGTTCTGGAAAGGACGCCTTCCGTCGACTGGACCTGTCGCCCGGTACTGGCGGCGGAAGCGAGGGACGCGGTGGCCGGGTTTGTCGCGGAGCTGTCCCCTGCCCCGCCCGCGCACACCGTCCAGAACCTGGTGCTGCTGGTCTCGGAGCTCGTCACCAATGCGCTGCGGCACGCGGGCGGGGTGACCCTGATGCGGCTCAGTGCGGGGCGGCGGACCCTCGAGGTGGCCGTCGCCGATCTCAGCCCCGTCCAGCCGCAGGACCGTACCCCCGATCTGACCGGACGTACCGGCGGCTTCGGCTGGCCCATGGTGCAGCGGCTCGCCCGTACGGTCGCCGTGCGGGCCGGGGCGGACGGCGGCAAGGTCGTGCTGGCGACGCTCAGCCGGTGATCCGGACCGGCCGATGAGTCCGGAATCGGAATCTTGACCCGGGTGGAGCGGGAGGCATAGCGTCCAAAGGGACTGAGCAAGCGCTTAGAAAGGGTCTCCAGTGCCGCAGACCGATCCCTCCAGCACCGGGGGCCCCTCCGGTATCGCTGATCCCTCCGGTATCCGCGAACCCTCCAGTACCGGCGATCCTGCCGGCACCAGTGGTGACTTCCGCACCAGTGGTGACTCCGGCACCAGCCATCTCTCCGGCAGCGCCGGCCTCGCCGGCAGGACCGAGCCCTCTGGCGTCGAGGCCGTTCTCTGTGCCCCCGGTGCGCCTTTCGCCGTGGTGGAGGCCGAGGACGGCTCCCCGGTGTTCGAGAGCGGGCCGCGCACCCTGAGAGAGTTCGTCGAGGCGGTCTGGGCCTTCGGGGACCAGCCGTTCCTCGTCGCCGAGAGCGCCACGTACACCTACGGCGAGTTCTTCGCGGAAGCCTCCGCGCTCGCCTGCCGGTTCACCGAGGTCCACGGACTGAGGCCGGGGGACCGGGCAGTCATCGCGATGCGCAACCACCCGGAGTGGCAGATCGCCTTCTGGGCGGCGCAGCTGGCCGGGCTGGTCGCCGTACCGCTGAACGCCTGGTGGACGGAGGACGAGTTCACCTACGCGCTCGACGACTGTGCACCGCGGGTGCTGCTGGTCGACGGTGAGCGGCTGGGGCGGGTGGAGCCCTGGGTGCGGCAGCAGGACGGGCACCGGGACGGGCGGCCCTGGATCGTCACCTTCCACCATGAGGGGGACGCGGGTGAGCGGGTCGAACGGTGGGAGCAGCGGCCGGCCGCCGATCCGCTGGCCGCTCCGCCCGATGTCGAGGTCAGGCCGGAGGACGACGCCACGATCATCTACACATCGGGCACCACGGGGCGCCCCAAGGGCGCGGTTGCCACCCATCTGGCGCAGGTGGGCGCGATGCTGAATCCGCGGTACTTCGCGGCGGCCTCCGCACTCGAGCGCGGGGTGATTCCCGGCCAGGGGCCCGCCCCGGTCGCGCTGATGACGTTCCCGTTCTTCCATGTGGCCGCCTTCACCAGCGTGTACTCGGCGATGGCGGCCGGTGGCACGCTGGTGCTGCTGCACAAGTGGGACGCGGACAAGGCACTGGACGCCATCCGCGCCCACGGCGTCTCCTACTACGCGGGCGTTCCGTCCACCGCGCTGCAACTGCTCGCGGCGGCCGAACAGCGAGGGGACGGTCTGGAGAGCCTGGCGATGCTCAACACCGGCGGGGCCGCCGCCCCTCCCGATCTCGTCGCCCGGCTCACCGCCCGGTACGGCGACCGCATCGAGCCCCGCAACGGATACGGCCTGACCGAGACCAGCGGAGGTGTGCTGGCCATTTTCGGTGCGGAGTACCGGGCGCACCCGGAGAGCGTCGGCCGGCCCACGCCCGCCACCGAGGTGCGGATCGCGGGGGCCGCCGGTGAGCCGCTGCCCGAAGGGGAGATCGGCGAACTGTGGCTGCGCGGGCAGGCGCTGGTCCGCGGCTACTGGAATGATCCCAAGGCCACCGCGGCCGCTTTCCAGCAGGGCTGGTTCAGGACCGGGGATCTGGCGACCGTCCGTGGGGGCCGGATCAGCGTCGTCGACCGGATCAAGGACATGGTGATCCGCGGCGGCGAGAACGTGTACTGCGTCGAGGTCGAGGCCGTGCTGCACGACCACCCGGATGTACTCGACGCGGCGGTCCTCGGAGTGGCGCATCCGGTGCTCGGCGAGGAGGTGGCCGCTGTCGTGCAGCTCAGGGACGGCGCCGCGGTCACTCCCGAGGAGCTGCGGGCACATGTGGCGGCGACGCTGGCCGCCTTCAAGGTGCCGGCCCATGTGGTGGTGAGGGACGAGCCGCTGCCCCGCAACGCGACCGGCAAGGTGCTGAAGCGGCAGCTGCGCGGTCCGGTTCAGGACCGGGTGACCCGCACCCGGTAGTTGCCCGAACTGTCCTTCGCGGCCACGGCGATACGCAGTCCGTGGGCCTGGTCGGTGAACGACTGGCCCACGGTGTACGTCGCGTCGGACAGTTCGGCCTGCACATTCGGGCTCAGGGTGCAGCCGCCGCTGTCCGGGGTGCTGTCCTTGACCGACACCGGCCCCTGCCCGGTGTCGACGTCGCCGTCCACGCGGTAGATCAGTACGCCCGGCCGGCAGACCGCTTCGTCGTTGCCCGCGTGGGTACGGACCTCGGCGATGTAGCCCGAGGAATCGGAAAGCGGGACCACCACCAGCTTGACCCCGCCCGGCTCGGCCAGCGGGGACAGCACGGCGTCATGGACGCCGGGCGCCGACGCACAGCTGATCTGGCGGTCGTCGAGCCATCCGAGCTTCCATTTGTGCCAGCCCAGCATGTCGTTGTTGGCGCCCCAGTCCTCGGACATGATGTCCCAGTGCCCGACCGCGCCGCCGCCTCCCGAGGTGTAGAGGTCGGGCAGGCCGAAGGTGTGCCCGTTCTCGTGCGGCAGTACCCGGTACCCGGTGTGTGCGTACGAGCCCGATCCGTCGTCCTGGCGGCTGTAGATGAAGGACATGTTGGCGAGCGGTACGCCGTCGGCTACCGGGGCCTCGTCGTTTCCCGAGAACGTCACGGAGAGCACGGTGTCCAGCGCGGAGGGGCCGGCGTTGGAGGTGGCGAGCACGTTGATCAGGTCGTATTTGCGGAAGTCGACCCGGCTGTCGGCGGCCGCCGCGATGTCGTCGGCGAGGCGGTGATAGCCGGGGTTGTAGGGCGAGCCCCTCTCTATGCCGTATCCGGCGAACGGGATCGGCATCCGCAGCCAGTGCTTGACCGGCGCGTCGGGGCGGTAGTCGAGCCGGCCGTAGGAGCTCCTGCGGTACCAGTCGGAGGTCTGCGGGAAGAACTCGTCGAACCGGCTCATCGCGGAGCCCTTGCCCGGCGCGTCCGGGAAGTCGATCATGAGGGTCAGGGCCCGCACCCGGCCGGACGGGCGAGCGTAGCCGGGTGCGGTGGGCAGCCCTTCGGACATCTGGACACCCATCGAGCCGCCGATGCGGCAGGGGCCGAGCGCCAGTTCGGAGCCTGTCCGGTCCGTGTGGTGGAGACCGGCCTCCGCGGAGGGTCCGCCGGGAGGGCGCCTGAGGCTGAGCGAGGTGCCCGCGGAGGTGAGAGCGGCCAGCGCGAGGGCGCAGAGGGCGGCGACCGCCAGCGGCCGTCCGGAACCACGTATCCGAGGGCGCCCGGTCCTGGCGCCTTCCGTTCGGGCGGTGTTCCGCCGCATGCCGTTTGTCCGTGAGCCCCGTGTCCGGCGGCGGGTCAGGTGCATGCCTTCGCCTTCGGGCCGCGGCAGCCGGCGTTTCCTTGCTGCGCTCGTTCGATCACCCTGTGTCGGCGGCGGCCCGGGCGCGCGGTGGGTGGGCCGATCGTGGGGTTTTCGGGCACATTTGCTGTGATGCAGGTCACATCGACTGGGGGAAATAACGGGGGACGCTTTCCCCGTTTGAACCGTTGTTACAGCGAACCGGGGAGATGCTCCCCGGTTCGCGAGACCGAATGCCGCAGGCCGCCGAAGGCCGCGGACCCGACTACCGAGGGAAGGAAGCGGACGCCGTGGACACCGCCACCGCCGCCCGGCCGCGCCCCAGGGCCGATGCCCTGCGCAACCGGGAGCGGATCGTATCGGCCGCGCGTGAGATCTTCGTGGAGCACGGACCTGATGTGCCGCTCGACGAGATCGCCCGCCGGGCCGGCGTCGGCAATGCCACGCTCTACCGTCACTTCCCCGACCGCATCGACCTCTTCCGGCAGGTCGCCCTTTCCGTCATGGCCCGCGTAGCGGACCAGGTGGACGCGGCGATCGCCGAGGAGCCCGACGGTTTCGCCGCGCTCCGCCGGTTCGTGCACGCCGCGGCTGACGAGAAGATCGGTGCCCTGTGCCCGATGCTCGCCGACGGCTTCGACCGCAACGACCCGCAGATCATGGCAGAGCGTGACCGGCTCGAGGAGGCCGTGGAGGGCCTCATGAACCGGGCGCGCAACGAAGGGCAGCTGCGCTCCGACGTCGCGGTCGGAGACCTGTTCGTAGCCCTGTCCCAGCTCACCCGGCCCTTGCCCGGCAGCTCCTGCCTGGGCCTCGACCGCTTTGTCCACCGTCATCTTCAGCTGTTCCTCGACGGGCTTCAGACCCCGGCGCGGAGCGTGCTTCCGGGGTCACCGGCGACCTTCGAAGATCTGCGACGTCCCGCATGTGATCAGTCGTAACGGCTGACCCACACCCTCATTCTTCCGACCGTTCTGTTCCTCCTGCACACCTAGGTGGCTCCCGCCATGTCAAAAACTGCCGACATATCACTCCCTGATCCGAATCGCTGGAGAGCGCTGGTCTTCATCGCGCTGGCCCAGCTGATGGTCGTGCTCGACGCGACCATCGTGAACATCGCCCTGCCGCACGCCCAGGCCGACCTGGGCATATCGGACGCCAACAAGCAGTGGGTCATCACGGCCTATGCACTCGCCTTCGGCGGACTGCTGCTCTTCGGCGGCCGGATCGGCGACCTGTGGGGCCGCAAGCGCACCTTTGTCGTCGGACTCATCGGCTTCGCCGCCGCGTCCGCCGTCGGTGGTGCCGCTGCCAACGAGGCGATGCTGCTCAGCTCCCGTGCCGCGCAGGGCGTCTTCGGTGCGCTGCTCGCGCCGGCCGCGCTGTCGCTGCTCGCGGTCACCTTCACCGACGCCAAGGAGCGCGCCAAGGCCTTCGGTATCTTCGGTGCGATCGCCGGTGGCGGTGGCGCCGTCGGCCTGCTGCTCGGCGGATTCCTCACCGAGTACCTGAACTGGCGCTGGACCTTCTTCGTCAACATCCCGTTCGCCGTGGTCGCCGCGCTGGGCGCGCACTTCGTGATCCGAGAGCCGGCGGGCGGCCGCAACCGCTCCCCGCTGGACATCCCCGGCGTCGTTCTCTCCACGCTGGGCCTGGTGTCGCTGGTGTACGGCTTCACCCGCGCCGAGTCGAACGGCTGGTCCGACCCGCTCACCATCGGCCTGTTCGTGGCATCCGTCGTGCTGCTGGCGACCTTCGTGCTGGTCGAGTCCAGGGTCAGGGCGCCGCTGCTGCCCCTGCGGGTGGTCGCCGACCGCAACCGCGGCGGTATCTACCTGTCGCTGGGTCTCGCCATCATCGGTATGTTCGGGCTCTTCCTCTTCCTGACGTACTACCTCCAGGTCGTTCAGGGGTACTCGGCCGTCAAGACCGGCTTCGCCTTCCTTCCCATGGTGGCGGCCATGATCACCGGCTCGACGCAGATCGGTGCACGGCTGATGAACCGGGTGCCGGCCCGCCTGCTGATGGGTCCCGGCTTCGCCCTCGCGGCCGTGGGCATGCTGCTGCTGACCCAGCTCGAGGTCGACTCCTCCTACACCACGGGGATCCTGCCGGGCATGCTGCTGCTGGGCCTCGGTATGGGTACGGCGTTCATGCCGGCCATGTCACTCGCCACCTACGGCATCGCACCGCGTGACGCCGGTGTCGCCTCCGCGATGGTCAACACATCGCAGCAGGTGGGCGGTGCGATCGGTACGGCGCTGCTGAACACCATCGCCGCCTCCGCCACCACCGCGTACGTCGCCGGTCACGCCGCTTCGGGTGTCAATCCCAAGCTGCTCCAGGCACAGGCACTGGTGCACGGCTACACCAACGCCATCTGGGTCGCGGTGGGCATCCTCGCGGTCGCCTCCACGATCGCTCTGACGTTCATCAACGCCGGGCGTCCCTCGATGGCGACATCGGGGCCGGGCGCCGTCTCCGGCACCGCCGACGGCGAGGGGATCGAGGACGAGATCCAGATTCCGGTGGTCGCGCACTGACGCGCCGCGCCGCTGTCACCGACCACTGAGGATCCGCCACGGTCTGCCCTGGCTCCGCGATCAGCGGAGCCAGGGCAGATCCGCGTCCGCGTCCTCCGGCTGGAGCCCCTCGGCGAGCAGCCGCATGATCTCGCCGAGCTGCCCGGCCTGTTCGGGGGAGAGCCGGTCGAAGAGTGCCTGACGCACGGCGGCGACATGACCGGGCGCGGTCCGCTCGAGCACCGCCAGGCCCTCGGGTGTCAGTACGGCGTTCTGACCGCGCTTGTCGGACGGGCAGTCCTCCCGGCGCACCCAGCCGTTCTTCTCCAGCCTGGCGATCGCGTGCGAGAGCCGGGACCGGGTGATCTTGGCGTCCATGGCGAGTTCGGTCATCCGCAGCCGACGGCCAGGTGCCTGGGCGAGCTTGACCAGCAGTCCGTAGTAGAGGTGTGGCATCCCCGCGTCACGCTGCAGCTGGCGGTCGAGGTGGTCGTCCAGCAGCGTGGTCGCATGGAGATACGAGCGCCAGACGCGCTGCTCGTCGTCGGAGAGCCAGCGTGGGGGTCCGGGGTCTGCTGCCGTGGTCATGGACCCCATTCTAGCCATTTCTTGAAAGTTAAACTAGATGGAGCTAGGGTCGAAGAGAAAGCTTGAGACTTCAAGTGCTGGAGTTGCCGCCATGACCGTCGTTCCCGCGGAGCGCATGCCTGCCCTCTACCTCTCCCACGGCGCGCCGCCGCTCGCCGACGACCCGGTCTGGCCGGGCCAGCTCGCGGCCTGGGCCGCCGGGCTGCCGCGCCCGAAGGCGATCCTGATGGTCTCCGCGCACTGGGAGGAGGCCCCGCTCGCGCTCGGCGCGACTGCGGCGGCACCTCTGGTGTACGACTTCCGGGGCTTCCCCGAGCACTACTACCAGGTGCGCTACGAGGCCCCGGGCGCGCCCCGACTCGCCGACAGTGTCCGGAAGTTGCTGGGGGGTGCCGGCACCCCGGTCCAGGACGTCCCGGACCGGGGGCTCGACCACGGGGCGTACGTTCCGCTGGTGGAGATGTTCCCGGACGCGGACATCCCGGTACTCCAGATCTCCATGCCGACGCTGGATCCGCAGAAACTGCTCGGGATCGGTCGCAGGCTGGCCCCGCTGCGCGACGAGGGCGTACTGATCGTCGGCAGCGGATTCTTCACTCACAACCTGGCCGCACTGCGGCATGCCGGCGGGCAAGTGCCCGGCTGGTCAGCGGAGTTCGACGCCTGGGGGAGGGAGGCGCTGGAGGCGCGGGACATCGACGCGCTGCTCGACTTCGAGCGCAGGTCCCCGGCGGGACGCCTGGCCCATCCCCGCACCGAGCACTTCGCCCCGCTGTTCGTGACGCTCGGAGCATCCGGGGACGGGGCGGAGGAACGGCGCGATGTGATCGACGGGTTCTGGATGGGCCTGGCGAAGCGATCGCTTCAATTCGGGTAGGCGTTTCCGGCGGTCCGGCGGCCCGGCCCTCCCGCTGTTCCCGGCCGGCCTGCTAGATCCCGGCCCGGTCCCGGAGGTTCTTCTCGTACCAGGCGACGTCGTGGTAGACGCCGAATTTCCGGCCCACCTCGCGGTACGTGCCCACCGGAGTGAAGCCGAAGCGGGAGTGCAGCCGGACCGACGCCTCGTTGGGCATGGTGATGCCGGCGTACGCGCGGTGCACGTCCTCCTTCCGCAGTTCCTCGAAGAGCGCGGTGTAGAGCTGCGTGCCCATGCCCCGGCCCGCCGCGTCCGGCGCGCAGTAGACGCTGACTTCCACCGAGGTGGCGTACGCGGCCTTCGGCCGGAAGGCGCTGCTGGTTGCGTAGCCGAAAATCCGGGCAGACGGTACGTCCTGAGCAACCAGGAGGCGGTGCGCGCCGTCTTCGGGATGGGAGAGCAGCCAGGGAAGGCGTTGCTCAGGGGTGAAGACCTGAGTGTCGAATGTGATGGCGGTCTCACGGACGTAGTGGTTGTAGAGGTCGGTGAGGGCAGTGAGATCACCTTCCCTGCCTGGTCTGACCTGCACGTCTGTCCGTTCCGACAACATTTGATCTCCTTCGGCGGGCGGACAGGGTACTGCATGATCACGAAAATCAAGCCGTATCAGGGGAATTCTGTCCGGATTCCAGTCGTTGTTTCCATCAGATGGAGGGCACTCGGGAGAGTGTTCTGCATCACATGAGCCACTGATTCGCGACCTCATCACGTTACTCACGTTAGGGAGCACGCATGGCAACCCGTGCCGTCGCCCGTCGTTCCGACCGGGCAAGCAGCGTTCGCGCCGTAGGCGGCGAGATCGCCGACCGCGACCTGGTCGGCATGTATCTCGACGAAATCGCCCGTACCCCGCTGCTCGACGCAGCCAAGGAGGTCGAGCTGTCGCAGGACATCGAGGCCGGGGTGTACGCCCAGCAGATTCTCGACGGTTCTGTGCAGAGCAAGGCGGGTGGTGCCTCCCGTGAGGAGCTGGAGGCGCTGGTTTCCGCCAGTGACCGGGCCAAGGATGTCTTCATCCGGTCCAACCTGCGGCTCGTGGTGGCCGTCGCCCGGCGGTATCCGCGTGCCGGACTGCCGTTGCTCGACCTGATCCAGGAGGGCAACGCGGGTCTGGTGCGTGCGGTCGAGAAGTTCGACTACGCCAAGGGCTTCAAGTTCTCGACCTACGCGACCTGGTGGATCAGGCAGGCCATCACCAGGTCGATAGCGGACCAGTCCCGCACGATCAGGCTTCCTGTCCACCTGGTGGAGGAGCTCGGCCGTATCCGCCGTGTGCAGCGTGAGTTCAACCGCGAGCACGGCCGCGACCCGGAGCACTCCGAGATCGCAGCCGAGCTGGACGCCAAGCCCGAGCGGGTGAGCGACGTACTGGACTGGGCGCGTGACCCGGTCAGCCTGAACATGCCGGTGGACGACCAGGGCGAGACCCAGTTCGGCGACCTGCTCGAGGACACATCGGCGGTGTCCCCCGAGCAGTCCGTCATGACGCTGCTGCGCAGCGAGGAGCTCGACGACCTCATAGGCAAGCTCGACCACCGGACCGCCTCGATCATCAAGATGCGTTTCGGTATCGAGGACGGCCGGGAGCGGACGCTGACCGAGGTCGGCAAGGAGCACGGCCTCACCCGCGAGCGGATCCGTCAGATCGAGAAGCATGCCCTGCTCGAACTGAAGAAGATGGCGCACGACACGGGCTTCGACGCGGCGGCGTGACGCCGCCGCCCGGCACCGTGCACGACCCTGCGAACCGGAACCCCCCGACACACCCCCCCGTGTCAGGGGGTTCCTTGTGCCGTCGCCCTGGTGAGCCGTGAGCCCAGCTCGGCCAGATGGCCGACCAGGTGCGAAGGCTGGTGGACGGTGAACTCGGCGTCCACCAGGGCGAGCCGCACTGCCAGCCATTCCACGGAGTCGGCCGCCGTGGTGCGCAGCCGGCAGCGGCGTTCGCCCAGCGGCTGCGGCGCGGCCATCGACTTCGGCAGCCGGGCCGCCACGAACTCCGCGGGGGCCTCGAAGGTGACGTCGAGGTCCACCGACGGCTGCCGCCGCGACATCGACCGGGTGACGAACTCGGCGGCGTCCCCCGTCGGCAGCTCGCGGGGCGTGAAACGCGCCCCGGTGGCGAGGGGCTCACTGATCCGGTCGACCCGGAAGGTGCGCCAGTCCTCGCGGTCCATGTCGTAGGCGACCAGGTACCAGCGCCGCCCGGTGGACACCAGCCGGTACGGTTCGGCGAGACGCCTGGTCTCCCGGCCGTCCCCCGCCCGGTAGCCGAAACGCAGCCGCTCGGGACCGATGACCGCACCCGCGATCACCGTCAGCGTGCCCGGATCGATGGTCGCTCCGTCGCCACTGGTCAGCGGGATGGTCGCGGCCTGGAGGGTGGCGACCCGGTGACGCAGCCGGGAGGGCAGCACCTGCTCCAGCTTGGCAAGGGCCCGCACCGAGGCCTCCTCGATGCCCTCGACCGCGTGTCCGGCCCCGGCGCGCAGCCCGACCGCGATGGCCACCGCCTCCTCGTCGTCGAGGACAAGCGGGGGCATGGCCTTCCCCGCGACGAGCCGGTAGCCCCCTTCGGCCCCCATGGTCGCCTGCACCGGATAGCCGAGGTCGCGCAGCCGGTCGATATCGCGCCGGATGGTGCGGCGGCTGACCGCCAGCCGGTCCGCGAGTTCACCGCCCGGCCATTCACGCGGAGTCTGGAGCAGCGAGAGCAGTTGCAGCAGCCGTGCCGGAGTGTCCGTCATGTCATCCAGGATGCCGGTCAACTAGGACGCGATCCGACCTACATGCCGTCTAGCGTGGAGCCATGACCTCAACACCCGAGCAGACCGTGCTGCAGTCGGACCGCCGGCGGTGGTTCGCGCTCGCCATCGTGATGACGGCGGCCTTTATGGACCTCGTCGATGTGACGATCGTGAACATCGCGATCCCCTCCATCCAGAAGGACGCCGGGGCCTCCTTCAGCCAGATCCAGTGGATCACCGCGGGATATGCCCTGGCCTTCGCCGCCGGGTTGATCACGGGCGGCCGGCTCGGCGACATCCACGGACGGAAGAAGCTCTTCCTCGTGGGCATCGCGGGGTTCACCCTGGCATCCGCGCTCTGCGGTTTCGCCGCCAATCCGGAGATGCTGGTCGCCTCCCGCATCCTGCAGGGCGCCATGGCCGCGATGATGGTGCCGCAGGTCCTGTCGATCGTGCACGCGACCTTCCCCGCTGAGGAGCGGGGCAAGGTCTTCGGACTCTTCGGCGCGATCGTCGGTCTGGGGGCGGTGACCGGCCCGCTGCTCGGCGCGCTGCTCACGGAGTGGAACATCGCAGGTCTCGAGTGGCGCCCGATCTTCCTGATCAATCTGCCGGTGGGCATCGCGGGATTGATCCTCGGACGCAGGTTCATCGGGGAGTCGAAGGCTCCCAGGGCCCTGAAGCTCGACCTGGTCGGCGTCGCGCTGGTCACCCTCGGTCTGCTGATGCTGCTCTACCCGCTCACCCGCGGCCGTGAGCTCGGCTGGCCGCTCTGGGGTCACCTCTCGATGGCGGGCAGTGTCGTGGTCTTCGCCGCGCTGGTCGGGTACGAGAAGCGGAAGGCCCGCAAGGACGGCTCGCCGCTGGTGGAACTCTCGCTCTTCCGGGCCAAGAGCTTCGCCGCGGGTATCGCCGTCCAGACCACCTTCGGTGTGGCGCTCGGCATCTTCTTCCTGGTCTGGACGCTGTACATGCAGCTCGGTCTCGGCTGGAGTCCGCTGAAGGCGGGCACCACGGGCATTCCGTTCTCCATCGCGGTATCCGTCGCGGCCGGCCTCTCGGTGCAGAAGCTGGTGCCGCGCTTCGGCCGGAAGGTGTTGCAGGCGGGCGCGCTGACGATGATGGCCGGGCTGCTGATCTACATCTGGGAGGCAGGCCGGTACGGCGCGGACATCGCGCCCTGGCAGATGGCACTGCCGCTGACCGTGATGGGCCTGGGTATGGGCCTGATCGTCGCGCCGCTGACGGACGCCGTCCTCTCCGACGTTCCGAAGGAGCACGCGGGGTCGGCGTCCGGCCTGATCAACACCGTCCAGCAGATGGGCAATGCGCTGGGACTCGGCCTGGTGTCGGTGGTCTTCTTCGGCTCGATCAGCGACCGGCTGGCCCCGTCGCAGGTGGGAGGCGCATTCGCCGATGCGTTCATGCACTCGCTGTGGTGGGTCGTCGCGGTTCTCGGCGTCATCTTCCTGCTGATGTTCGCGCTGCCGAAGCGGCCGCGGGTGGGCGCCGAGGGCGAGGCGGCCGTCTTCGACGACGGGCCGGCTGTGAGCGAGCCGGCGCTCGCGCCCTGAGAGCTCTGCCGCGAGAGCTCCGCCGGGCGGCGCCCGTGCCGGTTCGCCCGGTACGGGCGCCGCTTCGTGTGTGGCCCGGGAGGGAGCGGGCGTGGAGGGATCGGGCGGGGAGACGGGGCGAGCACTGCGGCTGCCCGGGCAGGCCCGGTAATGCCCGAATCTGTTTACATTCCGAAAGTGACCTCGTAATGTGTCGGCGAAACCACAGGTTCGGGCATTGAACGGATGTAAACCCACATGTACGCACCGGAGCGTCAGCAGGAGATCCTCCGCCTCGCCCGCGACAGCGGCCGCGTCGACGTCCTCTCGCTCGCCGACGGGTTCCAGGTCACCGCCGAGACCGTACGCCGCGACCTCAAGGCCCTCGACCGGGCCGGCCTGCTGCGACGGGTGCACGGCGGGGCCATCCCCGCGGGGCGGCTCGACTTCGAGCCCGATCTGGCCGAACGGGAGTCGACGGCCGCGGACGAGAAGGACCGGATCGCGCACGCCGCCCTCGCCGAACTGCCCGCGGAGGGCAGCGTCATCCTCGACGCGGGCTCCACCGTCGCGCGGCTGGCGAACGCCGTTCCGCTCGAGTGCGGGCTGACCGTCGTCACCCACGCCCTGCCGGTGGCCGCGCGTCTGGCCGACCATCCCGGCATCGACCTCCACCTGGTCGGCGGCCGGGTCCGCCACCGCACCCGGGCCGCCGTAGACGCCTGGGCGCTCCGGGCATACGGCGAGATCCGCGCCGACGTCGCCTTCCTCGGCGCGAACGGCTTCGCACCCGGTTCCGGACTGACCACCCCCGACCTCGCCGAGGCCGCGGTCAAACGCGCGGTCGCCGCGGCTGCCCGCCGCGTCGTGCTGCTCGCCGACTCGGCGAAGTACGGCCAGGAGCACTTCGCCCGCTTCGCCGACCTCAGCGGCGTCGATCTGCTCATCACCGACACCGGGCTCAGCCCCGATGACGCGGCCCGTATCGAGGCGGCCGGTACGGAGGTCGTCCGCGCATGATCCTCACCGTCACCCCCAACCCCTCGCTCGACCGGACCTACGAGGTCCCGGCCCTGGAGCGGGGCGAGGTGCTGCGTGCCACCGCCGAGCGGATGGACCCCGGCGGCAAGGGCGTCAACGTCTCGCGGGCCGTCGCGGCGGCCGGCCACCGTACGGTCGCCGTGCTGCCGCTCGGCGGGGCGCCCGGAGCCGCGATCGCCGAACTGCTGGTGGCCGAGGGCATCGCGGTGGCCCCGGTCCCGGTGGCCGGACACACCCGCTCCAACATCTCGGTCGCGGAACCCGACGGCACGCTCACCAAGATCAACGCCCCGGGGCCCGAACTCTCTGCCGCCGAAGCGGAGTCGCTGCTCGCCGCGATCCGTGCCCACGCCGGCGACGCGGACTGGATCGCCTGCTGCGGCAGCCTCCCGCCCGGCCTCGCACCCGCCTGGTACGCGGAGCTGGTGGCCCGCGCGCACCGCGCGGGAAAGCGCATCGCGCTCGACACATCAGGACCGTCACTGCTCGCGGCGCTGCGCGAGCGCCCCGATGTCGTCAAGCCCAACGCCGGCGAACTCGCCCAGGCCGTCGGCCGCCCCCTCGCCACGGTCGGCGACGCGCTCAAGGCGGCGGGAGAGCTGCGGGACCTCGGGGCGGGCGCGGTGCTGGCCAGCCTCGGCCCGGACGGGCAGCTGCTTGTCATGGAGTCGGGCGTGTACTTCGGATCGGCTCCGGTCGCCGCGGTACGGAGCAATGTCGGCGCCGGTGACGCCTCGCTGGCCGGATTCCTGGCCGCGGGAGGCGCGGGACCGGAAGCCCTCCGGTCGGCGGTCGCCCATGGGTCGGCAGCCGTGCAACTGCCCGGCAGCGTGATGCCGGCCCCACAGGACCTGGATGCCTCCGCGGTCACCGTGACCGCGGAGATACCGCTGGACCGCGTACTGACGGAGCAAGGGAGCCCCCGATGAGCGACATGATCACCGCGGACCTGGTCGACCTCGGCCTGGCAGCGGACACCAAGGAAACGGCAGCCCGATCGCTGGCCGAGCGGATGGTGGCCATCGGCAGGGTCACCGACCTCGACGGCTTCCTCGCCGATGTGGCGGCCCGCGAGGCGCAGATGCCCACCGGCCTGGACGGTGGCATCGGCATCCCGCACTGCCGCAGCGCCCATGTCACCGAACCGACCCTGGCGTTCGGCCGCAGCGCCGATGGCATCGACTTCGGCGCCACTGACGGCCCGGCTGACCTGATCTTCCTGATCGCCGCCCCGGCCGGTGCGGACGACGCCCATCTGGCGATCCTGTCCTCACTTGCCCGGCAGCTGATGAACGCCGAGTTCACCGCCGCGCTGCGGGCAGCAGGGGACGCGGACACGGCTGCGGCGCTGATCCGGGGCGACGCCTCGGTGGAAGCGGGCCCGGCCAGGAGTGACGCCTCGGTGGAAGCGGCCCCGGCCCCGGGTGATGCCTCGGCGGGGGCGGACCGGGCTGCGGAGCCGGGTGAAGCGGAAGAGGCACCCCCCGCCCCGTTCCGTATCGTCGCCGTCACCTCGTGTCCCACCGGCATCGCCCACACCTATATGGCCGCCGAGTCGCTGCGGAACGCCGCCCGCGACGCGGACGTCGAACTCGTCGTCGAGACCCAGGGGTCCGCCGGTTTCACCCGCCTCGCCCCTGCCGTCATCGCCGCCGCCGATGCCGTGATCTTCGCCCATGACGTCCCCGTACGGGAGAAGGAACGCTTCGGCGGGAAGCCGGCCGTGGACGTCGGAGTGAAGGCCGGCATCAACCGTCCCGGTGAGCTCATCACCGAGGCACGGGGAAAGTCGGAGCGCGGCGAGATCTCAGCGCCGGGTGCTGTGCCGCCCGTGGACAGGACGGGGGAAGCCGGCGAGGGCTATGGCACCAGGCTCCGCAAGTGGCTGATGTCCGGGGTCAGTTACATGGTCCCGTTCGTGGCGGCCGGCGGCCTGCTGATCGCCATCGGGTTCGCCGTCGGCGGATACACCATCAACAAGGCGCCCTCGGTGGCCGAGCACTTCGTCTGGACCGACCACACCAGCTGGGCCGCGCTGCTGTTCCAGACGGGCAGCCTCGCCTTCGCCTTCCTGGTGCCGGTCCTCGCGGGGTTCATCGCCTATGGGATGGCGGACCGGCCGGGTCTTGTCCCCGGTTTCGTCGGCGGTTCCATCGCCCTCACCATCAACGCGGGCTTCCTGGGCGGTCTCGCGGCCGGACTGATCGCGGGCGGCGTGGTGATGGCCGTCCAGCGGGTGCGGGTGCCCGCCGTACTGCGCGGCATCATGCCGGTGGTCGTGATCCCGCTGATCTCGTCGGCGGTCGTCGGATTCCTGATGTTCCTGGTGGTCGGGAAGCCCATCGCTTCCCTCCAGCGAGCACTCACCGACTGGCTGAACGGCCTCTCCGGCGCCAACGCGGTCATTCTCGGTGTCGTCCTGGGCCTGATGATGTGCTTCGACCTGGGCGGCCCGCTCAACAAGGTCGCGTACGCGTTCGCCGTCGGCGGTCTGGCCAATCCGACCGACGGCAGCCTCAAGGTGATGGCCGCCACGATGGCCGCCGGCATGGTGCCACCGCTCGCGATGGCCCTGGCGACCACGGTGCGCGGACGGCTTTTCACCAGGACCGAACGCGAGAACGGCAAGGCCGCCTGGGTGCTGGGTGCCTCCTTCATCACCGAAGGGGCGATCCCGTTCGCCGCGGCCGATCCACTGCGGGTGATCCCCGCGTCCATGGCGGGCGGTGCGGTGACCGGCGCGCTGTCGATGGCCTTCGGCTGCACGCTGCGGGCCCCGCACGGAGGGGTCTTCGTGATCCCCCTGATCGGCAGCCCGTTCCTCTGCCTTCTCGCCATCGCTGCCGGTACCGCGGTGTCGGCGGGCCTGGTGATCCTGCTCAAGGGGATGCGCAGGACGGACGGGGAGGCGCCGTCCCCGGCCCGAGCGGACGCCGCCGAGGACACGGCGGCGGTTCCGGTGGCTGCCTGACGGCCCGCCCGATGACGGTCGGCGGTCCGCCCGGGCTCACCAGGCCGTGAACTCCCGCAGGCGAGGAGCCGGGAAGGCGGGTGGGCCGGGCCCGGGGGTTGTTCCGCGGGCCTGGCGGACCGGGCTCAGCGCACCTGGGCGCGGATCTCCATCGCATGGTGGGCGGCGCTGCGGGAGTCGTAGACCTCGCACATGTGGCGGCCGTCAGGTGTCGCGGTGTGCTCGACCTCCCAGAGACTGATCTCCTTGCCGTCGACCAGCAGAAAGGCGTGTTCGTAGAGCGTGAAGCCGGCGTTCTGGCCGATGTCGAAGCGGCACTGGCTGCCGAAGGCCTGGCTGATCTGATGGGCGAACGCGGAACGCAGCAGCCGGGCCGTGCTCTCCCCGGGCCGATCAGGGTTCTCGGCCCGGCGCAGCAGCCGGCGGGCGTGGTCGGCCGAGCGGTCGGGGACGTAGGTGCGGGCCGCGGCGGCGGGGGCGCTCCGCAGGGCACTCAGGATCTCGAAGTCGCACTGCGTGTCGTCATCGGGGAACATCTCGGCGGCGTCCGCCCCGCGGATCCGGGTGACCGCACGGCGGGCTTCCTCCTCGGCCATGTACAGCTCGTGCTGCGGACCGCTGCCACCGCCGGTCTCGTACACCAGCTCCCACAGGGTCAGGTCGCTTCCGTCGGCAAGGAGGAAGGTGTGCCGGTAGGTCTCGCGGTGCAGCCCGGCGCCCGAGCTGTGGTGCGAGGAGTGCAGCGCACTGCTGTGTGCGAGTGCGGAGCCGAGCCGCTCGACGGAGGTGTCGGGCAGCTCGAAGGAGTTCAGGGCGCGGCCGAGGAGTCGTGCGAGGTGCTCCTCGGCCGTCTCGTGCGGATCGCTCAAGGTCTCTCCAGGCCGTTGCGGCAAGTCATGAGGTTGGGACTCAACGTAGTCCCTGGGTCTGACAACGGGGCCTTCGTTCGGCAAAACGTCGGGGCTGCTCGGAAAGTTCCCGGGAACAGGACCAACTCACTTGTCCGGCAAGTCAGTAGATGGAGTGTCAGAACGGTACAGATCGCGATGGGCGGGGAAGCTGCCGCCGGGGCCGTCGACGGACTCCGCGGCCCGCACGGCGCGCACCACCGCCCGGCTCAGTGCGTCCGCGCCCGCGGCCAGGATGTCATTGAGCGACCCCAGGTCCGGCAGTGGCCCGGTACCGGTCGACAGAGCGAAGACGGTGTCTCCGTCATGCAGCAGATGGACGGGGCGTACGGCACGGGCGAGGCCGTCGTGGGCCGTACCGGCGAGCTTCTGCGCCTGCGCGCGGGTCAGTTCCGCATCGGTGGCCACCACGGCGATGGTGGTGTTCAGCGGGGGGAGTGCGTTGCGCCCCCGGGCTTCGGCCAGCCGCCGCTGTGCCGCCTCGTGGACGGCCGGATCCGGATACGCGGGCCGGCCGGAGCCGTATTCGCCGTAGAACACCCCGGTCAGCGGATCGATGGGCGAGCCGACGGCGTTGACCACGGCAAGGGCGCCCACGACGATTCCGGAGGGGAGGGTGATGCTCGCCGTTCCGATGCCGCCCTTGAGTCCGCCGGCGACCGCACCGGTGCCGGCCCCGGTGTTGCCCTCCTCGACCGGCGCGCCGGAGACCGTACGCGCGGCGGCCTCCACAGCCGCACGGCCCGTCGCCGCGCCGGGCCTGGCCCGCCAGTCGCCGCCGCGACCCAGATCGAAGACGCAGGCGGCCGGGACCACCGGAACGACCTGCGCGGGGTCGGGGCCCACCTGGAAGCCGCGGCCCTGTTCCTCGAGCCAGGCCATCACCCCGGACGCGGAGTCCAGCCCGTAGGCGCTGCCTCCGGTGAGGACCACGGCGTCCACCCGCTGCACCAGGTTGCGGGGGTCGAGGGCGTCCGTCTCCCGGGTGCCCGGCCCGCCGCCGCGTACATCCACTGCGGCGACCGCGCCGCCAGGAGGTGCCAGCACGACGGTGGTGCCGCTCAGGGCACGGTCTCCGGGTACCTGTGCGTGACCGACCCGGAGGCCGGCCACATCGGTCAGTGCGCCGGGCCGTGCGGGCATGGATGCGTCTGCTGATGTCATGACCCCATGGGATCAGAGGCCCGGTCATGATCCGGCGCGATTCCGCCGGGAGTTGAGTGCGGTTCCGGCCGCCACCGTCACCGTTGCGACCACTCCCGCCCACAGCACCGCGAGCGGCCCGGTGAAGGTGCAGGCGAGGAGAGCCACCGATGCGAGGGGCAGCGTCAGCTGCTCGGCGAGCCCGCGCTTGAAGTGGCGCGCGTGCAGCGACCACAGCATGAGCATGAAGACCGCGGCGGGAATGGTCACGGCCGCCGACGCGGCGCTCGTCGAGATGTGCGACTTGCCCACCGCCTCCTCGACCGCCACCTCGATGCCCGCCCCGATCGCCGCAGCCGAGGTGAAGACCAGGTAGTGGCCGTAACCCCAGACGAAGCTCTGCCGGTTGGAGGCCAGATGCTGCTGGATGGGGACCGCGAAGTAGATCCACCAGGCTGCGAAGACGATCAGCAGACCACCGGCGGCGATCGGCAGCAGATCGCCCAGGGCGTCGTGCTCCTCCAGGGCCGACTTCACGGCCACGGTGGCCGCGGCGATCGACTCACCGAGCACGATGATGGTGAAGAGGCCGTACCGCTCGGCGATGTGGTCGGGATGCCAGGTGGTGGGGCGCAGGCGTTCGGCGAAGGCCGGCACGGCGAGCTCGGCGAGGACCATCGGCACGAACACCCAGGGCCGGATGCCCGAGGGCAGCCAGAGCAGCGCCGTCCACCCGGCCTGGCAGGCGAGCACCCCGCCCAGATAACGCAGGGCCATCCGCCGCTCCGTGCCCTCGGTGGACAGCGCGACGCGCAGCCACTGCGTGCACATGGCGAAGCGCATCACCAGGTAGCCGAGGACGCAGACCGCGAAGTCGTGGTCCACGGCGGCCCGGGAGATCCCCGCGGCCATGATCAGTACGCCCGCGATCTGGATCAGGGTGACGAGGCGGTAGACGACGTCGTCGTTGTCGTACGCGGAGGCGAACCAGGTGAAGTTCATCCATGCCCACCAGGTCGCGAAGAAGATCATCGCGAAGTTGATGACGCCCTCGGCCTGCTGCCCTTCGGCGACGAAGTGCACCAGCTGGACACCGGACTGCGCGACAGCCACCACAAAACAGAGATCGAAGAGCAACTCCAGCGGGGTCGACGCACGATGTTGCTCCGAGGGGCTGCGTGCGGTCATCCGGCGCAGCCGGCCGGAGGCGGATGAGGTGCTTGTCATGCGACCAGCACACCAGAACCGATGCTCCACAGCGGTCCGCGCGGCGCGGTGCGTTCCCGCGGAGGCGAAGAGCGGGGAGGGAGCAGCGGGGAGGAATGAGGCCGTGCGGCGACCGTCCGCCGTACCCTTGCCGTATGAGCACCGCCCCCGCCCCCGGACCGCGTGACGAAGAGCAGCCCCGGCCCCGTCCGAAGCTGGTCTTCGAAGATCCGCTGGACCAGCAGTCATCGGACGACACGGATCGCGGGTGGGGTGAGCGGGCCTCATCGGGGGACGGCGACACCGACCTGGCGCGTTTCCTCGACGAGAAGCCGCCCCACCACGTCTGATCCGACGGCGCAGCTTCCGGCGGTCGTGCCGGGTGTTGTGGCCGCTGTCGCACCGCGCGGCCGGCGCCTCCGCCTGGAGCAGCGTCGCTCCGCCTGCCGTCCGGCGTGAGGCGCGCGGATGGACGAGGCGGGATGCGCACCGGTGGTGCGGCCGGGGCGGCGCACCGGTGGTGCGGTGGCACGGCCGGGTAGCTCAGCACAGCGTCACCGTCAGCTCCGACCTGGCCGCCGCACCGGCGAGTGCGGTGGCGGTGGTGCGGGGGACGGTCAGCACGATCAGCGCACCGCTGTCGGACGATGACGCACCAGCTGCCGGCACCCCGGCCACCCGGACTCCCGCAGCCACCACCCGCGCCTCGGCTGCCGCCCCCGCACCGCCCAACCGGGGGCCTTTGCCCCCGGTTGCGATGACATCGACGTGGTCTCCCGGTTCCAGCAGCCGGACGGTGGCCGCGTCGGCGATCCGCACCGGTGCGGACACCACATCGGGGCGTGCGGTGTCCGCGGCGCCGGCCCGTGCCCGGCCGTGGTGCACCGCCGCCGAAGCGGCCCGCACATCGGGAGGCTGGGCGGTCCGGCCGGAACCCGGCGGCGCCCAGGCCACCAGTGCGGCGGCAGTGAGCACCACCCCGGACGACAGGGCGCGGTGTCTCCGGCGCAGGGCGCGCCGCAGCCGGCGCCGGGTGCCGGGCACCCGCACTGGCGGGAAGAGCGGCACACCGCGCGGCTCGGGTGCCGATACGACCGGTACGGGCATGGGGATCATGGCAACCACCGCCTGGTGAGAGGAGCGTGTCGGACACTCCTCACGATCCAGGCTGCCGCCGATTCCCGCTGCGGCCTGTGGACCACCCACCTGGTGTGGACAACTGCGTCACCCCCCGGCAGCCGCCGGAGGCGGCACCGCACCGGCACCGCACCTGCGCCGTTGCGACCGGACCAGGCCCGGCCGGACCCCAGCAGCCGGCCGTATCGATCGGCCGGGTCGATGGCCGGTCCGGCTCAACCAGGCCCGGCTCAACCAGGCCCGGCTCAACCAGGCCCGGCTCAACCGGTCAGGCACCACCCGGTCGGCAGGCCAGGTCAGGGCAGGTCGATCCCCGTGTCGAGCCCGTCCAGCGCGTGCGAGCAGAGACAGTCCCGCAGCCTCTCCGACGGCAGTCCGGCCACAGCGTCGAAGAGCACGGTACGCAGCCGGTCCACGTTGGCCGCGAACACCTTCAGCACCTCTTCGTGTGAAACGCCCTCGCCGGCCTCCGCCCCCGCGTCCAGGTCCGTCACCAGGGTCATCGAGCTGTAGCAGAGCCCCAGTTCGCGGGCGAGTACCGCCTCGGGGTGTCCGGTCATACCGACCACCGACCAGCCCATGGCCGCGTGCCACCGCGACTCGGCCCTGGTGGAGAAGCGCGGTCCCTCGACGACGACCAGGGTGCCGCCGTCCACCGGTTCCCATCCCCGGCCGCGGGCGGCCGCGATGGTGGCCCTGCGCCCGTTGGGGCAGTAGGGGTCGGCCAGCGCCACGTGCACCACATTGGGCAGGCTGCCGTCCGGCAGCGGAAGACCGTCGTAGTAGGTCTGCGCCCGTGCCTTCGTACGGTCCACCATCTGGTCGGGCACCAGCAGCGTCCCGGGGCCGAATTCGGGTCGCAGGCCGCCCACCGCGCACGGTCCGAGCACCTGCCTCACACCGACGGACCGCAGCGCCCACAGATTGGCGCGGTAGTTGATGCGGTGCGGCGGCAAATGGTGACCGCGGCCGTGCCGCGGGAGGAACGCCACCCGGCGTCCGGCGATCTCGCCGATGAAGAGGGAGTCGCTCGGACTGCCGTACGGGGTGTCCACCTCGACCTCGGTCACATCCTCCAGGAAGGAGTAGAAACCCGAGCCGCCGATCACGCCGATCTCCGCGCCGACCGCTGCGTCTGCCGTATCCGCCACATTCGCCATACCGGTCACACTATCCGGGCGCGGGTACACCGAAGACCCCGCCGTCGATGACGGCAGGGTCCGGGCAGAAAGCAACTAGGCGGCCGAGCTGCTGCCGCCGGAGGAGCTCGACGAGGCCGACGATGTCGACGGCTTCGCGTCAGCGGACTTCGACGCAGCGGGCTTCGCGTCGGAGCTCGACGAGGAAGTGGACGCGGCGGACTTGGAAGACGGCGCCGTGCTGCTCGAGGACGAGCTCCGGCTGTCGTTCCGGTAGAAGCCCGAGCCCTTGAAGACAATGCCGACCGCCGAGAACACCTTCTTCAGGCGTCCTTCGCAGTTCGGGCAGACGGTAAGGGCGTCGTCGGTGAACTTCTGCACCGCCTCGAGGCCCTCGCCGCACTCGGTGCACTGGTACTGATAGGTCGGCACTTGCTCCTCCTGGCACTCTCACTGAGTGAGTGCTAACGATGTTCCATAGTGACGTATTCCGCTGGATCAGTCCACTGAGACCGGCACTCGGTGACCGATCACACGCTCCTTCGCCGTTTCGCTCCCGGAGCGGACCACGATTCCCGGGGCCCTCGGGGCGAGCCGCGACCGCAGCGCCAGCAGTGTGACCAGGGCCAGTACGGTCCCGGCCATCGGCACCAGGAAGCCGGTGCTCGCGCTGTACTCGTCGGCCAGCCGGCCGGCCACGGTGACCGCGGCGGCCTGTCCCAGCGCCACGGAACCGGTCAGCCAGGTGAATGCCTCGGTCCGTGCGGATGCCGGCACCAGATTCTCCACCAGCGTGTATCCGGTGATCAGGGCAGGCGCGATGCACAGGCCGACCAGCAGGCCGAGCCCGGCGAGAAGCGGCACCGTGTGCATGGCCCAGAGCCCGGACGCGGCCAGCGCCAGCGCGGTGTAGGAGGTGAGCAGACGGCGCCGCGGCGCGCTCTTCCAGGCGATGGCCCCGCAGGCGATGCCCGCGAGCATGTTGCCGGCGGCGAAGACCCCGTAGAGCAGACCGTTCACCCCGGGGTGGCCGATCTCCTCGGCGAACGCGGTCAGCGAGACCTGCATCCCGCCGAACACGGCGCCGATCCCGAGGAAGGCCGCGGCCAGCACCCGTACGCCCGGTACGGACAGTGCGGAGACGTGGTCGGCAGGTGTCCGGCCGTCGGCGCGGCCGACCGCTGGCTGGGTGCGGCGCTGCGCCGCGAAGGCGAGACCGCCGGCCAGGGTGAGAGCGGCCTCGGCGATCAGTCCGGCCGCCGGGTGGAGACCAGTGCACAGCGCGGTCGTCAGCACCGGGCCGATGACGAAGGTGAATTCGTCGGTCACCGACTCGAAGGCCGCGGCGGTCGCCATCAGCGGGGAGCCCTCCAGCTTCGCCGCCCAGCGGGCCCGGACCATCGGCCCGATCTGCGGCACGGACGCACCGGTGGGCACGGCGGCGACGAACAGTGCCCACAGCGGCGCGTCCGCCAGCGCGAGCGCTGTGAGGGCGCCCACCGAAACGGTGTGCACCAGGACCCCCGGGAGCAGTACGGAGCCCTGCCCGAACCGGTCGGCCAGCTTGCCGCTCTGGGGCGCGAACAGCGCCATGGCCACGCCGGTGACGGCGGCGACCACTCCCGCGCTGCCGTAGGAACCGGTGGTGTGCTGCACCAGCAGCACGATGCCGATGGTCAGCATGGCGAAGGGCTGCCGGGCGGCGAAGCCGGGCAGCAGGAACGTCCAGGCGCCCGGAGTGCGCAACAACTGGCTGTAACCGGGACGGGCCTCGGAGACCGTGGACACCACGGCCTTGCCTTTCTGCCGCCTGGTGGCGCTCCGCCGGTGCAGGGCATGCGAAGCCATGCGTACGGGAGCTGCCGAGAGCTGTCCTCTTGCGCGGAACTGCGGTAGATGCCGGGCCGCCCCGCTGCGCAGAAGACGCCAGCTGTGGAGCCACAGCTGCGGAGGGTGCCACGACCGCCATACGGTCGCGCCAGCTCTGCATCAGGCAGAGTTGGTCGATCAGGTGGTTCGTCGGATCAAGTGATTCGGTGAATCAGGTGATTCAGATGGTGCGGGTAATTCGGGTGATTCAGGTGGAGCCGATGGGTCAAGCCGTTCAGGCCGACCGGTTCATGGTACCGCTGTTGTGCAGCCAGCCCGCCAGCTTGCCGCCCTGCCCGATCGCCCGGAGCCGTGCCTCGGCGGCGTCCCGCACCGGATCGGTGGCCACCACCAGCAGCTCGTCGCCGCGCCGCAGCACGGTCGCCGGCGCGGGGACGAAGCTCCTGCCGTCCCTGACGACCAGGGTCACGGCGGCGCCGGGCGGCAGCCGGAGCTCGCCGACCTCGACACCGTGCATTTTGGACTTCGCGGGGATGGCCACGGACAGCAGATGTCCGCGCAGCCGCTCCAGCGGCGCGGACTCGATACCGAGGTCGGCCGCGGTTTCCGAGTCGTCGCCGAGGCGGAGGGTGCGCGCCAGCCAGGGCAGGGTCGGCCCCTGCACCAGGGTGTAGACGACGACCAGCACGAAGACGATGTTGAACACCCGGTCGCTGCCCGAGATGCCCGAGACCATCGGGATGGTCGCCAGGATGACGGGCACGGCGCCGCGCAGTCCTGCCCAGGACATCAGGGTCTGTTCCTGCCAGGGCAGCCGGAACGGCGCCAGGCTCAGCAGTACCGAGACGGGCCGCGCCACCATCGTCAGCACCAGCCCGACGACCACCGCCGGCCAGAAGTCGTTGACCAGTTCGTGCGGGGTCACCAGCAGACCGAGCAGGACGAACATGCCGATCTGCGCGATCCAGCCGAGCCCTTCGGCGAATCCGCGGGTCGCGGGCCAGTGCGGCAGTTTGGCGTTGCCCAGCAGCATCGCCGCGAGATACACCGCGAGGAATCCGCTGCCGTGCGCGATGGCGCCGGCCGCGTATGCCGTCACCGCGATCGCCATCACCGCGATCGGATAGAGGCCGGACGCGGGCAGTGCCACATGCCGCAGCCCCCACGATCCGAGCCAGCCCACCGCGAGCCCGATGGACGCGCCGATCGCCAGCTCCAGCGCGATCTCACCGATCAGCACATACCAGTGGTCCACCGGACCCGCCGAGGAGAAGGCCACCACGAGAATCACCACCGGGGCGTCGTTGAAGCCGGACTCGGCCTCCAGCACACCGGTGATCCGGGACGGCAGCGGCACCCTGCGCAGTACGGAGAAGACCGCGGCGGCGTCGGTCGACGACACCACCGCCCCGATGATCAGCGCCTGGCGCCATTCGAGGCCGACCAGATAGTGCGCTCCGGCCGCGGTGACACCCACGCTGACCGCGACACCGGCGGTCGACAGCACCACCGCCATCGGCAGGACCGGTCTGATCTCTTTCCACTTGGTGCCAAGGCCGCCCTCGGCGAGGATCACGACGAGTGCCGCGTAACCGATCACCTGCGTCATCTCGACGTTGTCGAACTCGACGTTGAAGATGCCGTCCTGGCCTATCGCCATGCCGATGCCGAGATACAGCAGGAGGCTCGGCAGGCCGCTGCGCGATGAGATACGCACGGCGGCCACGGCGATCAGCAGAACGAGCGAGCAGATCAGCAGGAGCTCGTTCAGGTGGTGGACAGTCAGTGGCCCTTCCTTCCCTCGTACACCTGCGGGTACTTCGTTACCCTACCTAATCCTTGACGTTTCCTTGACGCTTCGCGGGCTTGCGCGATCCAGGTGGGTATACCGCGTCCTGACCGGCCGGCCGCTGCGCCTATGGTTGCTCCAGCGCTCCCTCGGCACTACAGACCACCCTGCCCCGCGAAGGACAGCGATGCCCGCCACCACCTCCGCCGCCCCTTCCGGCACGACTTCCGGTACGACCTCCGGTACGAAGTCCCGCAAGAAGAAAGGGCGTCGCGCCCGGCTTCTCGTGGTCGTCCTGGTGCTGGCGCTTGTCGCGGGTATCGGATTCGGCACGTACTGGAGCATCAGCACCGTGCGTGCTTCGCTCCCGCAGACGACCGGCGAGATAAGGGTTCCCGGTCTCTCCGCCGACGTCGACGTCAAGCGCGACGACCACGGTGTCCCCCAGATCTACGCGGACACCGACGACGACCTCTTCCGCGCGCAGGGCTATGTCCAGGCGCAGGACCGCTTCTGGGAGATGGACGTACGCCGGCACATGACGTCGGGCCGGCTCTCGGAGATGTTCGGCTCGGGGCAGGTCAAGACCGACTCCTTCCTGCGGACCCTGGGTTGGCGCCGGGTCGCGCAGAAGGAGTACGACACCCAGCTGTCGCCGTCGACGAAGAAGTACCTGCGGGCGTACGCGGCCGGGGTGAACGAGTACCTGAAGGGCAAGGACGGCAAGCAGATCTCCGTCGAGTACGCCGCCCTCGGACTCACCAACGACTACAAGCCCGCGAAGTGGACCCCCGTCGACTCGGTGGCCTGGCTCAAGGCGATGGCCTGGGACCTGCGCGGCAACATGCAGGACGAGATCGACCGGTCGCTGATGACGTCCCGGCTCGACAGCAAGCAGATCGACGACCTGTACCCGGCATACCCGTACAGCAGGAACAAACCGATCGTGCAGAACGGCGGCATCAGCCCCGTCACCGGCAAGTTCGACCCCCAGGCCGCTCCGGCCGGCTCCGTGGGCGGCAGCAACACCGCGGCGGGCGCGGTCGACGGAATGCAGTCGCAGCTCTCCTCGCTGTCCGACACCCTGGACAAGATCCCGGCGCTGCTCGGCCCGAGCGGCAGCGGCATCGGCTCCAACTCCTGGGTGGTGTCGGGCAAGTACACGACGACCCAGAAACCCCTGCTGGCCAACGATCCGCACCTGGCGCCGCAACTTCCGTCCCTCTGGTACCAGATGGGCCTGCACTGCCGGACGGTCTCCAGCAGCTGCCACTACGACGCGGCGGGCTACACGTTCTCCGGCATGCCCGGGGTGGTCATCGGCCACAACCAGAACATCGCCTGGGGCTTCACCAACCTCGGCGCCGACGTCACCGACCTCTATCTGGAGAAGGTCACCGGCAGCGGTTACCTGTACGACGGCCGGGAGAAGCCTTTCACCACCCGCACGGAGACCATCAGGGTCGCCGGCGGCAAGTCGAAGTCGATCGTCGTCCGTGAGACCAACAACGGTCCGCTGATCTCCGACCGGGACTCCGAGCTGGCGACGGTAGGGGAGAAGGCCCCGGTGACCGCGGCGGCCCCCGACCGCGGAGACGGCTACGCGGTGGCGCTCAAGTGGACCGCGCTCCAGCCGGGCAATTCGATGGACGCGGTCTTCGAGCTGGACAGGGCCAAGGACTGGACCGGGTTCCGGGCGGCGGCGAAGGACTTCGAGGTCCCGTCACAGAACATGATCTACGCCGACACCAGGGGCAACATCGGCTACCAGGCCCCGGGCACCGTCCCCATCCGTGCCAAGGGCGACGACGGCACCATGCCCGCCCCCGGCTGGGACTCCGCGTACGCGTGGAAGAAGGACCCGATCCCCTTCGACCAGCTGCCGTACGAGTACAACCCCAGGCGCGGCTACATCGTCACAGCCAACCAGGCGGTCGTCGACTCGAGGAAGTACCCGTATCTGCTGACCGAGGACTGGGGTTACGGCACCCGGAGCCGGCGGATCACCGATCTCATCAAGCAGAAGACCAGGGACGGCGGGAAGATCTCGACCGAGGACATGCAGAAGATGCAGATGGACAACAGCAGCGAGATCGCCAAGCTGCTGACCCCGCTGCTGCTGAAGCTGAACCTCAAGGACCCGGACGTCCGGGATGCGCAGAAGCTCCTGGAGGGCTGGGACTACACCCAGGATTCGGACTCGGCCGCCGCCGCCTACTTCAACGGGGTCTGGCGCAACGTCCTCAAGCTGGCCTTCGGCAACAAGCTCCCCAAGGAGCTGCGGGCCGAGGGCGACTGCCTCAACGTGCCGCCCGCCGACAGCTCGTCGGTGCCCGACGACGAGAAGGACAGGCTGGTACGGGAGTGCGGCCAGCGCTCCGCCGACTCGGCGCAGCCGGACGGTGGCGACCGCTGGTTCGAGGTGGTGCGCAATCTGCTGAACAAGCCGGACAGCGACTGGTGGAAGACGCCGCGGACCCGGCTCGACCCCGCGACCGCCAACCGGGACCAGCTGCTCGAGCGGGCCATGAAGGACGCCCGCTGGGAGCTGACCGCCAAGCTCGGCAAGGACATGGACACCTGGAGCTGGGGCCGGCTGCACCAGCTGATGCTCAAGAACCAGACGCTGGGCACCGACGGCCCCGGCGTCCTGCAGTGGATGCTCAACCGCGGCCCCTACAACCTGGGCGGCGGCGAGGCGGCGGTCGACGCCACCGGCTGGAACGCGGCCGGCGGCTACGACGTCATCTGGGTGCCGTCGATGCGGATGGTCGTCAACCTCGCCGACCTCGACAAGTCCCGCTGGATCAATCTGACGGGTGCGTCGGGACACGCGTACAGCGCGCACTACACCGATCAGACGAGCAAGTGGGCCGACGGTGAGCTGCTCCAGTGGCCGTTCGGCAGGAGCGCGGTCGACCGCAGCACGGTCGACACGCTCGTTCTGAAGAAGTCCTGACGCGCCGGGCGGCGAGGGTGCTCAGCCGCTGAAGCGGTGGACCCCGGAAGGGGTCACCACTGCCTGAACGGGGTGGTCGTGCGGTTCGTCGGGAACCCGCGCGACCACCTCGTTGTCGTGGAGCAGCATCACCAGGGCCGGGCGGGCGCCGCCTTGTGCGATACGGGCGAGCACCCGGTCGTAACTCCCGCCGCCTCGCCCCAGCCGCATCCCGCGCCGGTCCACGGCAAGTCCGGGCAGCAGGACGGCCCCGGCGCCGAGGACCGCGGCCGCGCCGAGCCGTTCGCCTCCGGGTTCGAGCAGCCCGCGACCGGCCGGCACCAGGGAGCGGGCCCCTTCGTAGTGGCCCCAGTCGAGGTCGTTGTCGGGCAGCAGCACCGGAAGCAGCACCCGCACCCCGCGCTCCCGGAGTGCGTCGAGCAATGGGCGGGTGCCCGGTTCGCGGCCCACCGAGACATAGGCGGCCACGGTTCCGGCGGCGGCGAGCTCCGGAAGTTCCAGTGCGCGCCGGGCGAGAACCACGGCGGTCTTCTGTGCGTCTTCACTGGTCAGGAGGGTTCTTGCGGCCAGCAGTTGCTGACGCATGCAGGCTTTGTCCGGATTAGCAATCATTATCAGCAGTTCGCAATCTTCTCGTAACCTCACATATAAGAATGTATTAACTGGAGCATCATGTTCCGCCAAGAGTCAGCGGATATGGTGCTCCGCATGACTCAGTCGCACCCCAGGATCAGCAAGGCTGTCATTCCGGCAGCGGGCCTCGGCACCCGGTTCCTGCCGGCCACCAAGGCCACTCCGAAAGAGATGCTGCCTGTCGTCGACAAGCCGGCCATCCAGTACGTCGTCGAGGAAGCGGTCTCCGCCGGTCTCTCCGACGTGCTGATGATCACCGGTCGCAACAAGCGCCCGCTGGAAGACCACTTCGACCGCAACTACGAGCTGGAGTCCGCGCTCACCCGCAAGGGCGACGCCGAGAAGCTCGCCCGGGTCCAGGAGTCCAGCGACCTCGCGACCATGCACTACGTCCGCCAGGGCGACCCCAGGGGCCTCGGACACGCGGTCCTCTGCGCCGCTCCGCACGTCGGCGACCAGCCCTTCGCCGTGCTGCTCGGCGACGACCTGATCGATCCCCGCGACCCGCTGCTCGCGAGGATGGTGGAGGTCCAGGAACGCGAGGGCGGCAGCGTCATCGCGCTGATGGAGGTCGAGCCGAGCCAGATCCACCTGTACGGCTGCGCAGCCGTGGAGCCGGCCGGCGAAGCCGACGTCGTCAAGGTCACGGACCTGGTGGAGAAGCCCAACGTGGCGGACGCCCCGAGCAATCTGGCGATCATCGGCCGCTATGTGCTGGACCCCGCGATCTTCGGGATACTGCGCAAGACCGCGCCGGGCCGTGGCAACGAGATCCAGCTGACCGACGCACTCCAGCAGCTCTCCGCCGACGAGTCCGCCGGAGGCCCGGTGCACGGAGTGGTCTTCAAGGGCCGCCGCTATGACACCGGGGACCGCGGGGACTATCTGCGTGCCATTGTCAGACTCGCGTGCGAACGTGAGGACCTGGGCCCGGACTTCAAGGCCTGGCTTCGCAGTTATGTCACCGAGGAGATGTAGCACGTGAGCAACACGCCGATCTGGTCGGTGGACGAGCATCTGGACGACATCCTCGGCTCGATCCGCCCGCTCGAGCCGATCGAGCTCCAACTGGCGGACGCGCAGGGCTGTGTCCTCGTCGAGGACGTCACCGTTCAGGTCTCGCTGCCTCCCTTCGACAACAGCTCGATGGACGGGTACGCGGTCCGTACCACCGATGTCGAGGGCGCCAGCGAGGATTTCCCCGCCGTCCTGACCGTCATCGGGGATGTCGCGGCGGGCAGCGGCGAGCTGCCCACCGTGGGCCCGGGTGAGGCCGCCCGCATCATGACGGGGGCTCCGCTGCCGCCCGGTGCGGAAGCCGTCGTACCGGTCGAATGGACCGACGGCGGCACCGGGGGCGGAGCCGCCACCACCATGCGCGCCGCGAGCAGCGCTCCGGAGGGCGCAGGGGGCGAAGTCCGGGTCCACCGCCCGGCCGGTGCGGGCGCGCATGTCCGCTCCGAGGGCAGCGACGTCAAGCCGGGCGACCTCGCCCTCGAGGCCGGTACGGTCCTCGGCCCGCCCCAGATCGGTCTGCTCGCCGCGATCGGCCGCGGCACGGTCAGGGTGCGCCCCCGCCCCCGGGTCGTCGTGCTGTCGACCGGCAGTGAGCTGGTCCAGCCCGGCGAAGCGCTCGCCCACGGCCAGATCTACGACTCCAACAGCTTCGCGCTGGCCGCCGCGGCCCGGGATGCCGGCGCCATCGCGTACCGGGTCGGCGCGGTCACCGATGACGCCGACACGCTCCGCAGCACCATCGAGGAGCAGCTGGTCCGGGCCGATCTGCTGGTCACCACCGGCGGGGTGAGCGTCGGGGCGTACGACGTCGTCAAGGAGGCGCTCTCCTCGGTGGGTGACGAGGACGAGGCGGGCAGCGGCATCGACTTCCGGAAGCTCGCGATGCAGCCGGGCAAACCCCAGGGCTTCGGCTCGATCGGCCCCGACCACACCCCGCTGCTCGCCCTCCCAGGCAATCCGGTCTCCAGCTACGTCTCCTTCGAGCTGTTCGTACGGCCGGCGATCCGCGCCCTGATGGGGCTGACCGAGGTCAACCGACCGACCGTCAGGGCCGCCCTGAAGGCGGACAGGACGCTCACATCGCCCGGCGGAAGGCGGCAGTTCCTGCGCGGTGTCCATGACGCGGCGGCGGGCTCGGTCACCCCGGTCGGCGGCTCCGGTTCGCATCTGGTGGCGGCCCTGGCACAGGCGGACTGTCTGATCGTGGTCCCCGAGGACATCACCGCCGCGGAGCCCGGCACGGAGCTCGACGTGGTCCTCCTGGGCTGAACTCCCTGCTGTGGCGGTACCGTGTCTGACCACACAGGCCCGACCGGGAGCGCCACAGCAATGAGTACGCAGCAACGGCTCACGCATATCGACGAGGCGGGCGCGGCCCGCATGGTCGACGTCTCCGAGAAGGACGTCACCGCGCGCTCCGCACGCGCCGGCGGGCGGGTCCTGGTCTCGCCGCGCGTCATCGAACTGCTGCGGGGCGAGGGCGTCCCCAAGGGCGACGCGCTGGCCACAGCGCGCATCGCAGGCATCATGGGCGCCAAGCGGACACCTGACCTCATCCCGCTCTGCCACCCGCTCGCGGTATCCGGGGTCACGGTCGAACTCGCGGTCACCGACGACGCGGTGGAGATCACCGCCACGGTGCGGACCACGGACCGTACGGGTGTCGAGATGGAGGCGCTGACGGCCGTCGCGATCGCCGGGCTCACCGTGATCGACATGGTGAAGGCCGTCGACAAGGGGGCGGTCATCACGGATGTACGCGTCGAGGAGAAGTCGGGCGGAAAGTCCGGGGACTACCGGCGTACCGCGCCGGGTGGAGCCGGAGCATGACCGCTTCCGGTGCCGCGCAGGGCGGCGGCGAGCGGCCCGCCGGGTACACCGCGCTGGTCGTGACCGCGTCGAACCGGGCTTCGGCGGGTGTGTACGCCGACCGGGGCGGCCCCCTGATCGTGACCGCCCTTGCCGGGCTCGGCTTCACCGTCGAAGGACCGCGGGTCGTCCCGGACGGCGACCCGGTGGAGCAGGCGCTGCGCGCCGGGATCGCGGCGGACCACGACGTGATCGTCACCACCGGCGGCACCGGCCTGTCACCCACCGACCGCACGCCCGAGGCGACCCGCCGGGTCCTCGACCGCGAGATCCCCGGTATTCCGGAGGCGATCCGCGCGGAGGGCCTGGCCAAGGTGCCGACAGCGGCGCTCTCCCGCGGACTCGCCGGAGTCGCAGGCACGACGCTCGTCGTCAACCTCCCGGGTTCCACCGGAGGAGTACGTGACGGGCTGGCCGTGCTGGAACGACTACTGATCCACGCCGTCGACCAGCTCCGGGGCGGCGACCACCCGAGACCCGCCGGGAGCATGAGCTGAACGTCTCGTCCTGGCCCGTGGAACTGGCGGAAGGCCCCGTCGTTCTCCGTCCCATAAAGCTGCGCGACCAGAAGCTCTGGCGTGAGGTCAACCGGCGCAACCGGGAGTGGCTGCGCCCCTGGGAAGCGACCGTCCCGCCCCCTGCCCCCGGAGGCCCGGTCGCCCAGCGCCCCACCTATCGCCAGATGGTCCGGCATCTGCGCAGGGAGGCCCGCGCGGGGCGGATGCTTCCCTTCGTGATCGAGTACGAGGGCCGTCTGGTCGGCCAGCTCACGGTCGCCGGGATCACCTGGGGCTCGATGTGCTCCGGCCATGTCGGCTACTGGGTCGACCGCGACGTCGCGGGACGCGGGGTCATGCCGACCGCGGTCGCGCTCGTCGTCGACCACTGTTTCCGTCATGTCGGCATGCACCGCATCGAAGTCTGTATTCGCCCGGAGAACGTGCCCAGCCGGCGGGTCGTGGAGAAACTCGGATTCCGCGAGGAAGGGCTGCGCCCGCGCTATCTGCACATCGACGGCGGCTGGCGCGACCATCTGGTCTATGCCCTCACGGCGGAGGAAGTGCCCGACAGCCTGCTCAGCCGCTGGCGCAGAGCGAGACCGGGAACGACCCGGCGCGCCCCGTAAATAAAATAAGTGTTCGAAATTGACCGTCAATCGGCGTGGCGCGACCGTGAACGGTCATCCAATTGGAGACTGTTGATCCCAACAATCACAAAAAAAGTTCGAGATATCAGCCGGATCAAGCGACACGCCGAGCCAATTGGGCGATGCCTTCGCGCGCGCCCCTCTACGGTGTGAGGGTGAGCAGTAGTGGCCTCATCTACGCAGTCATCGTCGGGGCCTGGGCCGCCTACTTGGTGCCGATGTGGCTCCGCAGGCAGGACGAGCTGAACGAGGCCCGTCCGACGGAACGCTTCAGCACCGCCATCCGGCTGCTGTCCGGACGGGCGGGAATGGAGCGCCGGTACGCCAGGGAGCTGCAGGAGCGCGCTGTCGGTGAGGGTGGTCCCGGTGCCGACGAGCCGGACGGCGCGACGGAATCTCCGAGTTCCGTCGACGTCCGGTCCTTTGCCGCGCCCAGGCAGTCGCCCGCCCCCCGTGAGGAGCGCCCCGCGGAGCGCCCGGCGCGGCCCGCACGCCGGGAACGGCCCACCGGGGCAGCCGCCGAAAGGGCCCGTCGCACCCAGGCCCTCGCTCGGCGCAGGCGCACCACCGTGCTGCTCTTCGCGGCCTTCACCCTGGGAGCGATCGTCGCCGCGGTCGGTGGTCTCGCCTTCCTCTGGGCGCCCGCCGCCCCCGCCCTGCTGCTCAGCACGTACATCGTGCATCTGCGCACCCAGGAGCGCCGCCGCTTCGCCTTCACCATGGACCGGCGCAGGGCCGAACTCGCAGCACAGCGGCTGCGCGAGAACCGCCCGCGCCGGCAGAGCGCCGCCGAGCCCGACGACGAGCCCCAGGAGCACCACCCCGAGCCCGAGCCCGCGCCTGCCGTCTCCGCGCAGGAAGCCGGCCGCCGCGCACTGGTCGAGCAGACCGACCACGCCGAGTGGGTGGACCAGGAACGCGAACGCGGCCGTGTCCAGGGCGACAGCTGGGAGCCCGTGCCGGTGCCGCTGCCGACCTATGTCACCGCCCCGGTGGCTCCGCGCGCCCCGGGCAGCGTCGACCTCGGCGTCCCGGACACCTGGAGTGCGGCCCGTTCCTCCACCGTCGCCGAACCGGCCGCCGAGGAGAACCCGCCGCCGGCCCCGCGCCAGCAGAGCGCGGCAGCGCGCCGTGCCCGCGAACACGGCCGCACCCCGCTCTTCGACCAGTACGAGGACGAGGACCGCCCCCGCGCGGCCAACGAGTGACGGGTTCCGTGACCAGCGAAGGAACGGATTTCCAAGCACCCCGATCGGGGTGCTAAGGTTTCACTCGTTGCAAGGGCCTGTGGCGCAGTCTGGTAGCGCACCTCGTTCGCATCGAGGGGGTCTGGGGTTCAAATCCCCACAGGTCCACATTGCACGACTGTTGTGGGGTTCGCCCACGAACAGTGACGGAATCCCGTCCGATCGGAAGATCGGACGGGATTTCGTGTTTTCCGGAATCGTTCGGCGCCTCCCCGGGCGGGAACGATCCCGGATGCCCGGCCCGCCCGCGCCCCCGGGGCTGTGGACCGGGGGTACGGGACGCGGGTTCAGGTTCCGTTAGGCGTGAGCGCCTTCGCGTAGCAGCGGCTGCTCTCGTAAGTGCGGTAGTGGCCGAACTTCTCGCACGGTGCGTAGCCGCTGGACAGATAGAGCGCGATCGCCTCCGGCTGCTTGTCGCCGGTCTCCAGCACCATCCGGCTACGGCCCGCGGCCCGGGCGCTCTCCTCGAGGGCGGCGAGGATCCGCCGGGCGAGGCCGAGACCGCGGGCCTCCCGGACGACGTACATCCGCTTGATCTCGGCGTCCCCCTGTGTGTACCCGAAGTCGCCCGCCGCGTCCTGGTTGCGCCAGCCGCCGGTGCCCACCGGGCGGTCGCGCGCGTCGTACGCCAGCAGGTAGAGGCCGGACGGCGGGTCGAACATGTCGGCATCGAGCGGGGTGACGTCACCCCCGTCGCCGTAGCGCTCGTCGTATTCGAGCTGGACCTGCTCGTTCAGCTTGACGGCGTCGGGGTGGTCGTAACGGACCGGACGGATATTCATACGGAGTATCGTACTTCTATGCGATGGACTGGTGGAGTGAGTCCGTATCGGTAGGGTGCCGTGGTGCTCACTGTGACAACCGTAAATGTGAATGGACTGCGCGCCGCCGCCAAGAAGGGTTTCGTGGGGTGGCTGGCGCAGACCTCCGCCGATGTGATCTGCCTCCAGGAGGTACGGGCCGAGCCCCAGCAACTCCCCGCCGGTGTGCGGGAGCCCGAGGGCTGGTTCGCCGTTCACGCCCCGGCGTCCGCCAAGGGGCGCGCGGGGGTTTCGCTCTACTCCCGGCGTGAGCCGGACCGGGTGCGCATCGGATTCGGCAGCGAGGAGTTCGACGGGTCGGGGCGGTACGCCGAGATCGATCTGCCCGGAGTCACGGTCGCCAGCCTCTATCTGCCGTCCGGCGAGGTCGGAACGGAGCGGCAGGACGAGAAGATCCGGTTCATGTCCGAGTTCCTGCCGTACCTCGAGGGGCTCAGGAAGCGGGCGGCGGCGGACGGCCGTGAGGTCGTGGTCTGCGGCGACTGGAACATCGCCCACCAGGAGGCCGACCTCAAGAACTGGAAGGGAAACAAGAAGAACGCGGGCTTCCTGCCCGAGGAGCGGGAGTGGCTGACCCGGATCTTCGACGAGGGCGGGGCGGCGTACGTCGATGTGGTGCGGTCCCTGCACCCGGACGTCGAAGGCCCGTACTCGTGGTGGTCCTATCGCGGCCGCGCCTTCGACAACGACACCGGCTGGCGCATCGACTACCAGGCCGCCACCCCCGGTCTGGCGGCAAGGGCGGTCAAGGCCTGGGTGGAGCGGGCCGCGAGCCATGCGGAGCGCTGGTCCGACCACGCGCCTGTGACAGCGGTGTACGACCTGTAGGTCCAGCGGGCGCGGGCCCCCCTTTCGGGCCGCGGGTCACCCCCCTTCGGACCGGCTCCCTTCCGCCTCGGCCCGCACCCGGCGGTCCATCGACATCGAGAGCTCCGCCGCGACGACGTCCTTGGCCAGCGGCCGCAGCTGCGACATCGCCTCCCCGAAGCCGGTGTCCGGCAGATGTGCGTGGATGAGTTCGGTGAACAGCTCGGTGAGTGCCTCGGTGTGCTCGCGGATCCGGTGGCCCGCGGCGAGGACGTCCGCGAGGGGGACGCCCTGTCCGACCAGTGCGGCCGACACGTCGAGCAGCCTGCGGCTGATGTGGATGATCTTGTCGCCGTCGGTGGCGAGGTAGCCGAGATCCAGCGCCGCTGCGAGGTTCTCCGCTGTCGCCTCGCCCTCGAAGTAGTCCGCGAGCTGCTCGGGGGTGAGGCGGACCGGCTCCTCCTCCGACCAGGAGGGGGGCTCCGATGCCGACAGGCCGAGCAGCGCGCCCACATCGCGGCCGCTCTCGAAGGCGGTGGCCAGGTCCGCGATGCCGCTGAGGGTGTGGCCGCGTTCCAGCAGCGCCGCGATGGTGCGCAGGCGGGCCAGGTGATGTTCGTCGTACCAGGCGATCCGGCCTTCGCGGCGCGGCGGCGGGATCAGTTTCCGCTCACGGTAGAAGCGCAGGGTGCGCACCGTGATACCGGCCTCCTTGGCCAGCTCCTCCATGCGGTACTCGCGTCCTGCTTTGCCCTCTGCCACTCGGGAAGCCTATGTCGTACCGGAGGTAACTTTCGCTCCGCCGACCCCTACCCATCAGTACGCGGGTGCTCTAGTCTCCAAACAGTGCCAGTGATTGCTGGCAGAGTCGGGGTATTGCAGGAGGCGGCAGCATGGCCCAGCACGAGCACGTACGAGTGGCGGTGATCGGATCCGGATTCGGCGGCCTGGGCGCCGCTGTCCGGCTGCGCCGCGAGGGGATCACCGACTTCGTCGTCCTGGAGCGGGCCGCTTCGGTCGGCGGGACCTGGCGCGACAACAGCTATCCGGGGTGCGCCTGCGATGTGCCCTCCCATCTGTACTCGTTCTCTTTCGCGCCCAACCCCGACTGGCCGCGCACCTTCTCCGGCCAGCCGCACATCCGGGCGTACCTGGAGAACGTCACCGACACCTTCGGCCTGCGGCCGCATATCCGCCTCGAACACGAAGTGCTGAAGATGCACTGGGACGACGCTGAACTGCGCTGGGAGATCGAGACCTCCCGGGGCACGCTCACCGCTGACATGGTCGTCTCCGCGACCGGGCCGCTCTCCGACCCGAAGATCCCCGAGGTGCCGGGGCTCGACGGCTTCGAGGGCAAGATCTTCCACTCCGCGCAGTGGGACCACGACTACGACCTGCGCGGAAAGCGCGTCGCGATGATCGGGACCGGGGCCTCCGCGATCCAGATCGTGCCCGCGATCCAGCCCGAGGCGGGGCGGCTGACGCTCTTCCAGCGCACACCGCCCTGGGTGATGCCGCGGATGGACCGGGCGATCAGCGGGGCCGAGCGGTGGCTGCACGACAAGGTTCCCCTCACCGCCAGCGCGCGCAGGCGACTGCTCTGGGGCATACGGGAGCTGCAGGTCAGCGCCTTCACCAAGCGGCCCAACGAGCTGGGGCTCATCGAGTCCATCGGCAGGTCCAACATCCGCCGCTCCATCAAGGACCCGGCACTGCGCGCCAAGCTGACGCCCTCGTACCGGATCGGCTGCAAGCGCATCCTGCTGTCGAGCACCTACTATCCGGCGCTCGCCGAGCCCAATGTCGACGTGGTCGCTTCCGGTCTCAAGGAGGTGCGTGGCAACACCCTGGTCGCGTCCGACGGGACCGAGACCGAGGCCGATGTGATCATCTTCGGGACCGGCTTCCATGTCACGGACATGCCGATAGCCGACCGGGTGGTGGGCGCCCAGGGCGTCACCCTCGCCGAGACGTGGAAGGACGGCATGGAGTCGCTGCGCGGCGCCACCGCGGCCGGCTTTCCCAACTGGATGACGATCATCGGGCCGAACACCGGTCTCGGTAACTCCTCGATGATTCTGATGATCGAGTCCCAGCTGAGCTATCTCGCCGACTACCTGCGCCAGCTGAACGTGCTCGGCGGCCGGGTCGCACTCGACCCGCGGCCGGCGGCGGTGGGCGCGTGGAACGAGCGCGTCCAGCAGCGGATGAAGCGGACCGTCTGGAACACCGGCGGCTGCACCAGCTGGTATCTCGACGCCAACGGACGCAACACCACGATCTGGCCGGGCACCACCACCGAGTTCCGCAAGGCCACCAGGTCGGTGGATCTCGGGGAGTACGAGGTGATCCGGGCGGCAGGTGCGAGCGCCGGCACCGCGGACCGTGCCGTCGAGAAGGAGGCGGTGTGAGCACCGCCGCGCGGGAACTGACCGTCGTCTCGGCCGACGGCTCACGCATCCACGCCGAGGTCCACGGCCCCGAAGGCGCCCCTGCCGTGGTGCTCTCGCACGGCTGGACCTGTTCGACGGAATTCTGGGCCGCCCAGATCAGGGACCTCGTCCCCGATCACCGGCTGGTGGTCTACGACCAGCGTGGGCACGGCCGTTCACCCGGTGCCGGGCGCGACGGCTACTCCACGGGCGCACTCGCCGATGACCTGGAGGCGGTGCTCGCCGCCGCTCTCGAGCCGGGCGAGCGGGCCGTACTCGGCGGGCACTCCATGGGCGGGATGACCATGATGGCCGCCTCCGGGCGGCCCGGGTTCCGGGAACACACCGCCGCGGTGCTGCTCTGCAGCACCGGCGCTTCGCGGCTGATCGCCGAGTCGCTGGTGGTGCCGATGCGCCCCGGGCGGCTGCGGACCCGGCTGACCCGGCTGATCCTCGGATCGCGGGCCCCGCTGGGACCGGCGACCGCCGTGTCCAGGCGCATTCTCAAGTACGGGACGATGGGGCCAGGTTCGGTCCCCGACCGGGTGGCCGAGTGCGCCCGGATCGTGCACGCCTGCCCACGGGGGACCCGAGTGGCCTGGTCGCGGGTGCTCGCCGAGCTGGATCTGGAGGCGGGGATACGGGAGCTGCGCGTACCGACCGCGGTGATCGTGGGTACCGCGGACCGGCTCACCCCGCCGGTGCACGCCCGGGCGCTGGCCGCCGCGCTGCCGGACGGCCTGGGGCTCACCGAGCTGACCGGGATCGGTCACATGACCCCGATGGAAGCCCCGGACGTGGTCGCGGACCGGTTGCGGGAACTCGTCAACACCTATGTACGCGTGGAGAAGCAGAAGGAGCAGGCCGTATGAGCAGGAACAGCCTTGAAGGCCAGGTCGCGGTCGTCACCGGCGCGGCCAGGGGTGTCGGCGAACTGCTGGCCCGCAAGCTCTCGGCGCGCGGCGCGAAGGTGGCGCTCATCGGCCTGGAGCCGGAGGAGCTGAAGGCGGTGTCGGCGCGGCTGCACACCGACAGCGACCACTGGCACGCCGACGTGACCGACCACCTGGCCATGGCGCGGGTCGCTCAGGAGGTCAAGGCGCGGTTCGGGAAGGTGGACATCGTCGTCGCCAATGCAGGAGTGGCGACCGGCGGGCCCCTTGTGGACTCCGACCCGGATGCCTGGCGCCGGGTCATCGAAGTGAACCTGGTGGGTGGATCGGTCACCGCGCGGGCCTTCCTTCCGGTACTGATGGAGAGCCGCGGATACTTTCTCCAGATCGCCTCGCTCGCCGCGATCACACCCGCGCCCATGATGTCCGCGTACTGCGCGTCCAAGTCCGGGGTCGAGGCCTTCGCGCACTGTCTGCGGGCCGAGGTCGGCTACAAGGGAGTGCGGGTCGGTGTCGGGTATCTGTCCTGGACCGACACGGACATGGTGCGCGGCGCCGACGAGGACGAGGTGATGCGGGAGCTGCGGCAGCGGCTGCCGTGGCCTGCCAACCGCACGTATCCGCTGGGTCCGGCGGTGGACCGCATCGTGGCCGGTATCGAGCGGCGCTCCCCCCACGTGTACGCGCAGTGGTGGCTGCGCGGGATGCAGTCCGTGCGGGGCTATCTGCCCTCGGTGATCGGTGTCGTCGGGCAGCGCGAGATGCGCCGCTTCGAGCCGAGGCTGGCGGGGGTCGCACGGGGTCTGGTGGGCGCCGGGGGAGCTGCTGACGAGAAGGCCCGCACCGAGCGTTAGGTTCCGAAATGCGTGGTCTTCTCCACCGTGGCAGGCTGGGCGGGGCCTTGGGGGCGTGAGCCCCCGCCCTCTCCACGAACGCGCTGGGAGTGAGACCGCATGGGCATCAGGGACCAGTTCAGGGACAAGGCGAAGCAACTCGCCGAGCGGGCGGAGAAATCCGGTGGCCGAACGGCGGACGAGCAGTCCGAGCGGCCCTCGGAGGCCGACGGCATGAAGGACGCGGGTCGGCGGCGGACCGAAGGTGCGCAGGACCGGCTGCGGGATCAGTTCGACGCCTGATCCGGGTCGGGTTCGAGCCGCGACACGACCGGCCCGGAGACGGGCCGGAAGCGGGCGCCGTGCGGGTTCGCCCCCGGCCCGGTGAGACGTGAGGCGCGCCCCCTGCGGGGCGCGTCTCACCTCCGTGCGCGGGGTGTGCCGCGGGTGGGGCGGGTCCATGGGGCGGGGTGAGCCGGGTGCGAGGATGCCCTCTTCGACGGTGCCGGAGCGCCCGCAGCTAGCGCCCCCGGCGGGGTGGCAGAGCCGGGCGCCGTTTGTCCGGTACGTCGCTGTAGTCGGGCGGTTCTTTCGCCGGCTTCGCCGCCAGCAGATCGAGCGCGGCCCAGACGGCGTCGTCGAGCTGGGCATGGCGGCCCTCCGCCCAGTCCAGTGGGGTGCGCAGGGCCTCCAGGTCCGGTGCCACGCCGTGGTTCTCCACGGACCAGCCGTAGTCGTCGAACCAGGCCGCGTTCATCGGGACCGTGATCACCGTGCCGTCGATCAGCTGATGCCGCCCCGTCATCCCGACCACGCCGCCCCAGGTGCGCTGGCCGACCACAGGGCCGAGGTTCAGCAGTTGGAAGGCCGCTGTGATCATGTCGCCGTCGGACGAGGTCGCCTCGTCGGCCAGCGCGACCACCGGGCCCCGGGGGGCGTTGGAGGCGTAGGAGACGGGCTGTGCGTCCCGGGTGAGGTCCCAGCCGACGATGGTACGGGTGAGCTTCTCCACCACCAATTCGCTGATGTGGCCGCCCGCGTTTCCCCGTACGTCCACGATCAGTGCGGGGCGGGACACCTCCAGCCGCAGATCGCGGTTGAACTGTGCCCAGCCGGAACCCCCCATGTCGGGGATGTGCAGGTAGCCGCACCTGCCGCCGCTCAGCTCCCAGACGACGGCGCGCCGTTTGTTCACCCAGTCCTGGTAACGCAGCGGGCGTTCGTCGACCAGCGGGACCACGGCCACCCGGCGGGAACGCCCGCCCCCCTCGGGGGGTTGGAAGGTGAGCTCGACCGTCGTGCCGCCGGCGGCGGAGAGCAGCGGGTACGGGCCGGTCACCGGGTCCACCGGGCGGCCGTCCACATGGGTGAGGACGGCTCCCTCGCGGATACCGGTCCCGGCCAGTGGGGAGCGCGCCCTGGAGTCGGACGAGTCGCCGGGGAGGATCCGCTGGACCACCCAGGCGCCGTCCCGGCAGACGAGGTTCGCGCCCAGCAGGCCCATCGCGCGCTGGTAGTGCGGGGGGCCTTCGTTGCGGCGGGCCGGGCTGACGTACGCATGCGAGGTGCCCAGTTCGCCGAGGACTTCGCGGAGCAGATCGGCGAACTCGTCCGGGGACGCGACCCGTTCGACCAGCGGGCGGTACTGGGCGAGGATCGCCGACCAGTCGATGCCGCACATCTGCGGCTCCCAGAAGTAGGAGCGGATGATGCGGCCCGCCTCGTCGAAGGCCTGGCGCCATTCGGACGGCGGCTCGACCTCGTGCAGGATGCGGCGGAGATCGAGAAACACCGTGGTGTCGTTGTCACCGGACTCGGTGGCGGGAACCGCGCGCAGTTCGCCCTCGTCGACGACCACCAGACGGCTTCCGTCGCGGCTCACCGCGAATGAGTCCAGGTGGTCGACCAGTTCGGCCTTGCGCGCCTTGATGATGTTGAAGTGTTCGAGCGTCGGCCGGCCCGACGTATCGGCCGGGTTGACGAAGGTCTCGCCCAGGGCGCCGGAGATCGGCCAGCGCAGCCAGACGAGGCCGCCACCGCTGACCGGATGCAGGGCGGAGTACTTGGACGCGGGTACCGGGAAGGGGGTGACCCGGTTCTCCAGGCCCTCGATCTCGACCAGCACCCTGCCGCCGCCGTCGCCCATGCTGTCGCTCACACCGTCGCCCATCGCGTCGACCGGGTCGAGCCCGCCCGCCGCGGGGCGGCCGTCGGGCAGCAGGGCGAAGGGCGAGGGCGTGGCGGACGAGAGCGGGACCAGGTAGGGGCGGCAGCCGAGCGGGAAGGAGAGGTCGCCGGTGTGCACGTCGTAGACCGGGTCGAAGCCCCGCCAGGACAGGAACGCCAGATAGCGGCCGTCGCTGGTGAAGACCGGATTCTCGTCCTCGAAGCGGCCGTTGGTGACGTCGACGACGGTGGGGGCCATAGCGCCGGCGATCTTGGCCATCTTGATCTGGCGCAACGAGCGGCCGATCCCGGGGTGCGACCAGGTCAGCCAGGCGCCGTCGGGTGAGAACGCCAGGTCGCGCACCGGGCCGTTGACGGAACGGATGAGTTCGGTGACCTCTCCGCCTGCCCGGTCGGCGCCGATGGGCCCGCCCCCGTCTTCCTCGCCGCCCTCGTCTTCCGCACCTGTCCCGCCGGTTCCGCCGGTCTCCCCGATCTCGTCGGTCTCGTCGTCGGGCACGGTGAGCAGCAGCAGCCGCCCGTCGTGCGACGCGATGGCGAGCTGCTCGCCCTCCGGGTCCGAGATCAGCTCCTGCACCCGCCCGAGCGCCCCGGAGGCGAGCCGCCGCGGCGGGCGTTGGCCGCTGGCCCGCGGCATGTACGCGATCTCGATCGCGTCCTCGCCCTCGGCGTCGGTGACGTACGCGACCCGGCCCGCGCTGCCGAGCATTTCGGGAAGCCGGATCCGCACCCCCGGCGTGTCGGTGATGGTGCGCGCCGGGCCGTCGCGGTGGGTGAGCCAGTAGAGGCTGCCGCGTACGGCGACGGCGCTGGCCCGGCCGGTCTCGTCGACGGACAGGCTGTCGACATGGAGGGAGGCGGGGACCTGGTAGTTGCGCCGGCCGGTGCGCGGACCGCCGATCCGGACGTCCAGCCGGCGCGGCAGCGCACCGGGCGAGAGGTCGTCGGCGAGCCAGAGGTCGCCCGCGCACTGGTAGATCACGCGGTGGCCGTCGGTCGATGCGTTTCTGGCGTAGAAGGTGTCGTGGTCGGTGTGACGGAGCAGGCCTGTGCCGTCCGGCAGGCAGGAGTAGAGGTTGCCGATGCCCTCGTGGTCGGAGAGGAAGGCGACCCGGCCCGCCACCAGCATCGGGCTTTCCAGATGGCCGCCGATGCCGGCCAGCAGCCGCTCGCCGTGCAGCCACAGCCGGCCGGTCGCGCCACCGCGGTAGCGCTTCCAGGCGGCGGGTTCGTGCGGAGGCTTCCCGGTGAGCAGCAGCGTACGGCGCTGCCCTTCGACGTCCCCGACCGCGATGTCGCTGACCGGGCCCCACGGAAGCTTCGCACCGGGGCAGCCGTCGGTGGCGACGGTGTAGGCCCAGCTGAAGTAGGAGAAGGGCTGGCTGTGTGAGGCCACCGCCAGGATGTCGCCGTCGGGGGTCCAGCCGCAGACCCGGGTGTCGAGTGCTCCCCAGTGGGTCAGCCGCCGGGAGGGGCCCCCGGCCACGGGGGCGAGATGGATCTCCGGGTCGAGGCTGCGCCAGCTCGTGTACGCCAGGTGCCTGCCGTCGGGCGAGAAGCGCGGATGGCCCACTCTGGTGCGGTCGACGGTGATCCGCCAGGCCCGGCCGGGGCGGGCGCCTGCCGGGGCGAGAGGCGCAACCCAGAGATCGTCCTCGCTCGCGAAGCACAGCAGGTCGCCGTGGAGGTGCGGGAAGCGGAGGTACGCGGCATCGCCTGCATCGACTTGGCTCACCCTCCCATGCTTTCCGGGCGGAGAGGGCCCGGCAACTCGTGGTTGCCGCGCCTCGCGGTCGCACATTCGTGCGGTGCCCGCTTATGCCGGGCCGACAACGGTGATGGAGCCCACAAGCGAAACGCCTCCGTTTCGCTCAGGCGGGGCGTAATGTCGTGGTGTACGAAACCGTTTCGTTCAAAGCCGTTCCGCTCAGAGCCTTCCGGCGTACGCCATGTACTCGGACCGCTCCAGGCAGCCGAAGGGAGGTCGAGGATGGCGAGCAGACTCACGCCGGAACGCGAGGCCGAGCTGTACGCAGCCGTACTCGACCTGCTGCGCGAGGTCGGATACGACGCCCTGACCATGGACGCCGTCGCCGCCCGCACCAAGTCCAGCAAGGCCACCCTCTACCGCCAGTGGGGGAGCAAGCCGGAGCTGGTGGCTCGAGCGCTGCGGCACAACAAACCCGTCCGGATCGAAGACATCGACACCGGTTCACTGCGGCGTGACTTCCACGCCATGGTGGCCCGTGAGAACGACTGCGAGATGGAGAAGAACTCCGCCCTGATGCGGGGTCTGATGCATGCGGTCCACGACAATCCGGATCTGTACCAGGCGTTGCGTGAGCTGTTGATCGAGCCCGAGCTGACGGGCCTCGACCGGCTGCTGCGGCGCGCCGTCGAGCGCGGCGAGGTCAGTGCGGGCAATCCCGCGCTGGGCTTCGTCCCGCACATGCTGGTCGGCGCATTCGTCGCCCGGCAGTTGATCGAGGACCGGCCGGCCGACCGCGCCTTCCTCACCCAGTATCTGGACGCCGTGATTCTCCCCGCCCTCGGCGTCTAGCCCGTCACCTGACACCGCACCACCGATACCGCCCCATCCGCCCACCTGACACGCTGCTCTCGTCGTCGGGCTGGTTCCTTACGCCCTTTTCCACCCGACCTGACCGGGAGACGCCCTCGTGGCCACGTACCTCTACAAGCTCGGACGGTTTGCCTTCCGGCGCCGCCGTTATGTCCTTCTGGTGTGGGTGGCGCTGCTGGCGCTCGCCGGTTTCGGCGCCGCCTCCGCTGCCACCGCCACCTCCAGCTCCTTCTCCATACCGGGCACCGAGGCCCAGAAGGCCTTCGATCTGCTCGCCCAGCGCTTCCCCGGGGGAAGCGCCGACGGCGCCACGGCACGAGTGGTGTTCAAGGCGCCGGCCGGCGAGAAGATGACCGACGCCGACAACAAGGCGGAGGTCCGGAAGGTCGCGGCGGATCTGCGCACCGGCTCCCACCAGATCGCCTCGGTGACCGACCCGTACAAGGCCAAGGCCGTGTCCAGGGACGGCAGTACCGCCTATGTGCAGGTCGCCTACAAGGTGAGCTCGATGGAGCTCACCGACAAGACGAAGGACTCGCTCCAGAACACCGGCGACAGGGCGCAGCACGCCGGGTACGACGTGGAGATCGGCGGTGACGCCCTCCAGGCCATGCCGGAGACCGGGTCGGGCGAGATCATCGGTGTGGTCATTGCCGCGGTCGTACTGATGGTGACCTTCGGTTCGCTGATCGCCGCGGGTCTTCCTCTGATCACCGCGCTCATCGGTGTCGGAATCGGTGTCTCCACCGTCACGGCACTGGCCAACGTGCTGGATCTGGGATCCACCACATCGACGCTGGCCATGATGATCGGCCTCGCGGTCGGCATCGACTACGCGCTCTTCATCGTCTCCCGGTTCCGGGCCGAGCTCGCCGAAGGCCGCGAACCCGAGGAAGCGGCCGGACGGGCCACCGGAACTGCCGGCTCCGCCGTGGTGTTCGCCGGGCTGACCGTGGTGATCGCGCTGGTCGGACTGGCTGTCGTCAACATTCCGATGCTGTCGAAGATGGGCTTCGCCGCCGCCGGCACGGTCGTGATCGCTGTGCTTATCGCGCTCACCCTGATTCCCGCGCTGCTGGGCTTCGCCGGCAAGCGGGTGCTGGGTCGCAAGGCCCGCAGGAAGCCCCCGGTCGAGGGCGCCGCGGTGAAGGTCAACGGAGGCACCCGCTGGGCGAGCTTCGTACTCCGCCGTCCCGTGATGGTGCTGCTGGTCGGTGTGATCGGCCTCGGGGCCGTCGCCGTACCGGCCGCCTCACTGCAGATGGGTCTTCCGGACGACGGCGCTCAGCCGACCGACACCACCCAGCGCAAGGCCTACGACATGCTGTCGGACGGCTTCGGTCCCGGGTTCAACGGCCCGCTGATGGTGGTTGCCGACGTCAAGGGTGTCAGCGACGGCACGGCCGCGGTGAACAGGGTGCACAAGAAGATCGCCGGACTCGACGGAGTCGTCACGGTCCTGCCCGCCACCTACAACAAGCAGCACGACACCGCCACGATCACCGTCATCCCGAAGGACCGGCCCTCATCGGCCAGGACCGAGGACCTGGTCCATTCCATCCGGGACGCGGGCGCACAGATCAAGTCCGACACCGGAGCCACCGTCCTGGTCACCGGTGCCACGGCGATGAACATCGACTTCTCGCAGAAGATGAACGACGCGCTGCTGCCGTATCTCGCGCTGGTGGTGGGTCTGGCCTTCCTGCTGCTGATGGTGGTCTTCCGCTCGGTGCTGGTCCCGCTGAAGGCGGCACTCGGCTTCCTGCTCTCGGTGGTCGCCGCCCTGGGCGCGGTCGTCGCTGTCTTCCAGTGGGGCTGGCTCGGCTCGGTCTTCGGAGTCCAGCAGACCGGCCCGATCATGTCGATGATGCCGATCTTCATGGTGGGTGTGGTCTTCGGTCTCGCGATGGACTACGAGGTCTTCCTGGTCACCCGGATGCGGGAGGCCTACGTCCACGGGGAGCGGCCGGGACAGGCTGTGGTCACCGGCTTCAAGCACGGTGCCCGGGTGGTCTGCGCCGCGGCCGTCATCATGATCGCGGTCTTCTCGGGATTCATCGGCGCGAGCGACGCGATGATCAAGATGATCGGCTTCGGTCTGGCCATCGCGGTCTTCTTCGACGCGTTCGTCGTGCGTATGGCGATCGTGCCCGCGGTCCTCGCGCTGCTCGGCAAGCGGGCGTGGTGGCTGCCGCGCTGGCTCGACCGCGCGCTGCCCAACGTGGACGTCGAGGGCGAGGGACTGAACAAGCACATCGAGCTCGAGCAGCAGCGGGAGCTGGTCAAGGTCTGACATCCGGGCGGCCGTCCTTCGGGGGGATGCCCCGGGGCGGCCGCCCCTCGGGCATCGACCGCTCAGCGCTGAGGTCCTCCATGCCCCACGGCATGGGGGACCGCTCTGTACGTACGGCCCAGGAAGCGCATCAGCGGTGCCTTGTCGAACTGGACGACCGCCACGCCGTGCGCCGAGTGGAACTCCAGCACCGCCTGGGCCCGGCCGCAGGGCCACATCCCCACGTTGCCGCTGCGCTGCGGCGCGCGCAGACCGGCCTCGAGGAGCTCCCTGGCGAAGACCCACTCGGTGCCGCCGGGAAAGACCACGGTCACGTCCCCCGCGTCGGACGCGGGATCGTAGCGGAAGGCGACGCGGACGACGGTCCAGTGTCCGGGGGTGTCGGTGACGACATGGCCCCGTGCGGACATCTCGACGGAGGGGGATATCTCCATCTCCAGCTCCTCGCCTTGTGCTGATTTTGGCGTGCCTCTCGCCACAGTCTTGTCCTCCCCGGCGAGCGCTTACACCAAATATCCCACCTTTTGTCTTATTTGTTCTGTCGGTGACCGTTCCAACGGAAGGGAGTGCGCCCCCGGCACACCCTGCCGGGGGCGCACCGTACCCCCGGGGAACGCCGTCCGGAGGCGCACCGCACCATGGGAGACGTACGTCGACGGGACGTGCGGGTAGACGCGGGAGCACGACGTGGTGGACGTCCAGGGGACAGTGGCGGACGGTTTCGATGCGGTCAGGGACGCCTTTGTCGGCAACTTCGGCCAGCGCGGTGAGCGCGGGGCCGCCGTCACCGTCTACCGCGACGGTCACAAGGTCGTCGACCTCTGGGGCGGCACCAGGGACGCCGAGGGCTCCGAGCCCTGGGCGCTCGACACCGCCCAGGTCGTCCGGTCGGCGACCAAGGGAGTCGCCGCGGCCGTCCCGCTGCTGCTGCACCAGCGAGGTCAGCTCGACCTCGACGCCCCCGTCTCCACGTACTGGCCGGAGTTCAAGGCGGGCGGCAAGGAGCGCGCGCTGGTCCGGGACCTCCTCGCCCACCGGGGTGGAGTGCCGATGCTCGACCGGCCGCTCACACCCGCGGAGGCCATCGACGGGCAGTCGGGGCCGCGGGCGGTCGCAGCCCAGCAGGCCGCCTGGGAGCCGGGCACCGACCACGGCTATCACGCCCAGACATACAGCTGGCTGCTGAGCGAGCTGGTGAGGCGGGTGACCGGACGCACCATCGGCCGGTGGATCGCCGAGGAGATCGCCCGCCCCCTCGACATCGACTTCTGGGTGGGGCTGCCCGCTGAGGAGGCCCACCGGGTCGGCCGGATCGGACCGGTCGAAGCGCCCCCGGTCGGCGGCCGGCTGAAGATCAGGCCCAAGCGCTCGGTGAGCGAGGCGTACGCCGACCCCGGCTCGCTCACCAGCCGCGCCTTCGGCGCCATCGCCCCGTTCCCCGACGAGAACGCACCCGAGTACCGCGCCGCCGAACTGCCCGCGTCCGCCGGGATATCCACTGCCCGCGCACTCGCCCGGGTCTACGCGTCGATGATCGGCTCTGTCGACAACGGGACCCGGCTCTTCGCCCCGGCGACGCTGGCCCTCGCCCGCACCGAGGAATCGTCGGGCCCCGACCGTGTCCTCGTCGTCAACACCCGCTTCGGGCTGGGCTTCATGCTGCACGGTCCGGCGTCGCCACTGCTCGGCCCCGGCTCGTTCGGCCACCCCGGCCGCGGCGGTTCGCTCGGCTTCGCGGACCCGGAGTCGGGGATCGCGCTCGGATATGTGACCAATGGCCTGCAGAAGGGAGTGACGGCTGACCCCCGCGCCCAGGCTCTGGTCAGGGCGGTGCGGTCGGCGGCATGATCGATGCATGGAGCGAACGGGGCGGTTCGACGGGTACGCGGTACTGATCACCGGTGCGGGACGAGGGATCGGCGAAGCCACCGCACGGAGATTCGCCGATGAGGGCGCCCGTGTCCTGGTCACCGACCTGGACGGCGCGCGCGCCGAGAAGGCCGCGGCGACCATCCCCGGCGCGGCGTCGTTCGCCTGCGATGTCACCGACCGGACCGCCGTCGAGGCGGCCGTGGCGCATGCGGTGGCCGAGTTCGGCGCCCTCGACGTCCTGGTCAACAACGCCTACGCCTGTTCCCCCGACACCCCGCTCTTCGAGGACCAGGACGACGCGTCATGGCACCGTGACCTGGACGCAACCCTGTCCGGAGCGTTCCGGGCCTCACGGGCCGCGCTGCCGCACCTCGCGGCAGCCGGCGGGCGTGGCGCCATCGTCAACGTCGGCTCCGTCAACGGCGCGCAGGACTTCGGCAACCACGGCTACAGCGCGGCCAAGGCGGGCCTGACGAGCCTCACCCGCACCCTGGCCGGCTCGGCCGCGCCCCGCGGCGTACGAGTCAATCTGGTCGAGCCCGGCACCATCCGCTCCGAGGCCTGGGCCGGTCGCGACCGCGCCCTGGCACGGCTCGCTCCGGTCTACCCGCTGGGACGAGTGGGCGAGCCGGACGACATCGCGGCGGCCATCGCCTTCCTCGCCTCGTCCGACGCCTCCTGGATCACCGGAACGACTCTGCGGGTGGACGGCGGGCTGCTGGCGGTCAACACGTCGTTCCGCCGGGCACTTCCCACTGAGAGCGACGAGGCCGAGCAGGGCGACGCCGAGCCGGACGACAGCTGACATACGTTCTTCGCGGGCCCGACGGATCCGGCTCCGGCGACTGCGGGTTCCGGTGGCAGCCGCTGCCGGCAACTGCGGTACGTGTCAGTGGGGCGTCCTAGGGTCGTCGGCATGGATGGCCGCCGGACAACCCCTCTGCTGAAATTCGTGAACATCTCTCCCGGTGTTGTTCACGGGCCGCTCATACGAGTGTTCCGATGACACTTCGCGGTCTGTTGCGCACGTTTTTTTAAGGGGGGTATGCCGTGGGGCGGGAATTCGAGGACGTGGTCAGTCCCTACAGCGAGCGGAATGTGATCACCTCAGTCCAGGACCTGATGCGCGCGGACGGGGTGGCGGTGACTCTCAGCGCGATCGCCCGGCGCAGTGGAACGTCCCGGAACTTCCTCTACCGCTGGTGGAGATCTCCGGAGGCCCTGCGGCAACTCGCGGTCACAGCCGAGGTGATGACCGTCTTCGACACCGCCGAACACGCCTGTCCCAGTCGGGGGACCATCTCCGGAACGGTTGCCCATCTGGTGCACGTGGCACGGGGCATCCGCAGCCATCCGACCACGGCGGCCATCGCCCGGACATCCCCCGCGTCGATGGCCGGCGCGCTCACCGCGATGGACGGTCCGCTACCCGATGCGGTGTGCCACCGGCTGCGGCAGATCCTCCATTCGTTGCGGCTGGCCGACGCGGTGCGTGAGCGGGAGGCGGTCGACGCGCTGGCCTGGAAGATCCTGTGGATCGCACGGCCCGCCGCCCTGTGCCCGCAGGCGCTCGGTGACAAGGACCGTGAGCGGACACTGGACCTCGGCCTCGGCCTGCTGCTGAGTGACCTGCTGACAGCTGCCGCCCGGGCCGCCGTCGAACCGCAGCCCGTCGAACCGCAGCCCGTGGAACCGCAGCCCGTGGAACCGCAGCCCGGTGAGGTGTGAACGGTGCCCCCGGAGCGAGATGCCGTCCGGCGCAGTCCGGATGCCGGGCAGTGATGACCGGAGCAGGCGGACGGCAGGGGGCCGGCTACCCGGCGTGCAGCATCAGGCCGATGCCGACGACCATCAGTCCGGCTGCCGCGATGCGTGGCCGGCCGAAGCGTTCCTTGAAGAAGACGGCTCCTATCGCCGCACCCACGATGATCGACGACTCGCGCAGCGCCGCTATCGGCGCGAGCGGCGCCCGGGTCTGGGCCCACAGGACCAGGCCGTACGCCACGACGGACATGGCCGCGCCGATGAGCCCGCGCACCGCGTACGGCTTCAACTGGGGCATAAGCAGGGCGCGTCGGCGGTGAAGGGCGTAGACCGGGATGGCGATGCCTTCGAGGATCATGAGCCAGGCGATATAGCCGAGCGACGAACCGGATGCGCGCACCCCGACGCCGTCGACCGTGGTGTACGAGGCGATGGCAAGGCCGGTCGCCAGGGCGGCGGCGATGGCCGGCCAGTGCGGGCGGGAGCCCCGCAGGCCCCACAGGGCCACCCCGACGAGCCCGGTGCAGGAGACAGCGACACCCGCCAGCTGCCAGCCGTCCGGGGTCTCATGCACGAAGGCCGCGGCCAGCACGGTCACCACCAGAGGTGCGGTGCCTCGCGCGATCGGGTACATCTGCCCGAAGTCGCCGAGGGTGAACGAGCGCATCAGCAGCAGCATGTAGGTGACGTGCAGAGCGGCCGAGCCGATCAGATACGGCCATGCGGCGGCGGCCGGGAACGGCACGAACGACGCCGCGAGCAGCCCGAGTGCGGCCCCGCCGCCGGATATGAGTGTGAACGAGAGCAGCTGGTCCTTGATGTGGTGGGCTATCGCGTTCCAACTGGCGTGCGTGATCGCGGCGATGACCACCGCGGTGATGACCGTCAGCGTCACGCGGCGTCCTCCCGGACGTCGGCCGGCGTGGCACCCGCGTACGCGACCAGCGACTTCGGCTCCAGCGCGAAGACCGTGTGCGGGGTCCCGGCGGCTGCCCACACCACCGGGTGTCGCAGCAGCCCCCGGTCGGCGACGACCCGGGTGCGGGTGCGGTGGCCGAACGGCGGGACGCCGCCGATGGCGTATCCGGTGGTCTCGCGTACCAGCGCGGCATCGGCACGCGTGACCTTCTCGGCGCCGAGCACGGCGCGTACGAGATCGACATCGACGCGCGAGGACCCGTCCATCAGGACCAGCACGGGAACCCCGTCGGCCTCGAAGATCAGCGACTTGACGATCGCGCTCAGCTCGCAGCCGATGGCGGCCGCGGCTTCGACGGCGGTGCGGGTGGCTTCGGGGAAGGTGCGGACCTCGACCGTCAGGCCGAGGTCCCGCAACGCTTCGGCGAACCGTGGGTGGACAGCAGGTTCGGAAGAACTCATGGCCCGCACGCTAACGTCCCGCGTGCGGGCCGTGCCAGCAGGTATCACCCCGCGCGGAGCACCGCCGCGACCACCGGACCTGCGGCATCCCCGCCGTGCCCGCCGGACTGGACGACGGCAGCGGCGGCCAGATCGTCGCTGAATCCGGTGAACCAGCTGTTGGACTTGCCCTGCGCGTCCACCTCGGCCGAACCGGTCTTGGCTCCCTTGTAGCCACCGACGCCGGACATGGCCACGGTGCCCGTGCCGTACGGCGCGGTCGCGGTGAGATGCATCATGTCGCGGAGCTGTTGCGCGGTGTTGTACGGCAGGGACTGCCCGGTGGCGCGCCCGCCGTCGATCAGGGACTTCGGCACGATGACCGGCTGGCGGAAGGTGCCGTTGCGGGCGGTTGCGGTGACGGACGCCATATTGAGCGGGTCCATCTGGACCAGGCCCTGACCGATCATCGCCGCCGCGGTGTTGGGTCCGGTGGTCTGCGGGACGCTGCCGTCGAACGAGGGGATGCCGACGTTCCAGACCTTGCCGATGCCGAAGTACTTCTCCGCCGTCGAGGGCAGCGCGGTGTCCGCGATGTGGCGGTTGTTGAGTATGCCGACAGGCTTGATGAAAGCGGTGTTGCAGGAGCGGGCGAAGCTCATCGCGAGCGTGCCGCCGGATATCGAGAAGTTGTCCAGGTTGTGGAATGTCTGGCTCTGCCAGGTGACGTCCGGCGGGCACAGGACCGGGCTGTGCTCACTGGCCAGGCCGTTGTTGATGAGCATCGCGGCCGTCATGATCTTCATCGTCGAGCCGGGCGCGAGCTTGCCCTGCATCGCCGCGTTGAAGCCGTCCGCCCGGTTGTTGGCGACCGCCCGTATCTCGCCGGTACCGGCCGACACCGCGGCCACCGACGACTCGCTGAACTTCCTCACCGCCGTCTCGGCCGCCGCCTGCACCCCGGCATCCAGCGTGGTGTGCAGCAGCGCCGGCTTGCCCTTGGCCAGTACCACCAGCGTCCTGGCCGGCGCGCTGTCGGCGGAACCGCTCTCAATGGCGGTTTCGATGCCTGGCTTGCCGCCCGCCTTGTCGCCGTACTTATCCCGCAATGCGTCCAGCACCGGTCCGAGCGAGGGGTACTTCTCCTTCGTCAGTTCGGTCCCGTTCCGGTCGACGGCCTTGATCGGCGCGGAGGCCGCCTCGCCGGTCCTGATCGTCTCGCCCTTCTTGAGGTCCGGGTGGATCACCGACGGTTCCCAGTCGACCAGGGCCTTGCCCGTGCTCAGCCCTCTGACCACGGTCAACGAGGATGAGTACGACCAGGGCTTGGTCTTCCCCTCGTACGAGACGGTGGCCTTGACCGTGTACGGCACCTTCGCGCCGGCCGCCGCCCCCGGTGACAGCGTCACCTTGCTGACATGCGCGTCCTCGGAGTAGCCGGCCAGCAGGGGCTGTGCGTCGGTCGCGTTGTTGGTGAGCTGCGAGGCCTTGTCTGCGTCGCCACTCGCCCACGCGGCTAGGAAGTCCTTTGCCGTACGGCTGATCTCGTCCCCGCTCGGCGGCCCGGTCCGCACCGGCGCGGCCTGTGTCGTGCTGCCGCCTCCGCCACCGCTGGTGCTGTTGAGCCCCGTCCATACGTTGTAGGCGCCGTACCCCACACCGCTGAGCACGATGGCGAACACCCCGCCGACCAGACCCATCTTTGTCCCACCACGCATCGCTGCGTCCCCTCCCCAGGAGTCTCCTTGAACATGTTCAAGAGAGTTACGGCAGCAGCGTACGGGACGGCTGGGACATCTGTGGAAGCCGTTACATGACCGGGACCATGGCCCGTGTCACACCCAAGTGTCCATCCGCATACGGTCGTTCCCCGGGTTGTTGGCTCCGATCCGCTCCGAGCGGTGAGCCGCACGTTTCTGCCGGGTGACCGGTCCGTCATCCGGTATGACGTGTACGGCGAGTACATCCACCTGTCACCACCCAGGAGCGCCGGCCGATGACGACCGCACACCCGATTGACCCGGGCCGAACGAAAGACCGGTCCCCGAGGCAGGTCTGGTACGCCTCGTACGGCTCCAACATGCACCTGGAGCGGCTCACTTACTACATCAAAGGAGGCAGGCCGCCCGGCGCGAGCGTCACGCACCCGGGGTGCAGGGACCGCGACCTGCCGCGACGGTCCATTCCCGTGGAGCTGCCGGGGACCCTGTTCTTCGCTACGGAGTCACGTGTCTGGGGCGGCGGCCGGGCTTTCTACGACCCTCACGGAGAGGGGCGGGTGCTCGCGCGGGCTCATCTGGTCTCGGCGTCGCAGTTCTCCGACATCGCCGCCCAGGAGATGTACAGGGAGCCGTGCGGTGACCTCGATCTGACGGAGGTACTCGCGACCGGCGTCGCACGACTGGGTGACGGGCGCTACGAGACGCTCGTCTGTCCCGGGCAGGTGGACGGTCTGCCCGTGGTCACCTTCACCGCCCCTTGGGGCGCGAACGACGTGCCAGGGACCGAGCCCTCTTCGTCATACGTGCGGTGCCTCGCCCTCGGCCTGCTGGAGGCCGGGCCGTGGGACGCGGCCACGGTGGCCGCCTACGTCGCGTCGGCCCCTGGAGCCGGCGTCCGGTGGACCGCGCAAGCCGTCCGCACGCTGACGGGGCAGTGACGGGCGGGCCGCGGCCGGCCTGCTGCTACACCCAGGTGGTCAGCCACATCCGGTCGTTCCACTGGCTGAGCGGAATCGCGTCCCCGGTGAACAGCGGCCAGAAATAAATGAAGCCTCCGGCAGCAAGGGCCATGCGGCCCCGACCAGCATGTTCGCTGCTGATCGGGGCCGCGAAGTGGCTATGGGGCCGTCTCTGGGCCGTGATCATGCTCCGGGGGCGCCTCGTACAGACTGTCCACGGCCTTGCGGGTACGTCCCTCGCTGCTCGGCATCAGGTGCGTGTACGTCCGCAGCGTGAACCCTGGGTCGGAGTGACCGAGGTACTGACTCAGGGCCCGGATGTTCTCGCCAGCATCGAGTAGGACCGACGCGTAGAAGTGCCTCAACGCGTGCATGCCGTCCTCGGGAGCCGCTGCATACCGCTGGCCCTCCTCAGGCTGCGGAATGATGCCCGCGACCGCGAGAGCAGGCTTCCAGATTCGGTCGTTGAAGTGGCTCACCCTTACGTGGTCGCCGGACGCTCCGGTGAAGATGAGCCGCTTCGTCACAGGAGGCCCATCGGGAGTGCGCCATGGCAACGTCACCTCGACCGGGGCGTATTTCTCGGAGTGCTCACGAAGGGCGGTGGATACGGCGTGGGGGAGTGGCACGTCTCGTACTTTCCCGCCCTTGGGCAGAGCAAAGACGAACTTGCCGCGAATGCGCTTCAGCTGATGCCCCAAAGCGAGCCAGCCGCCCGTTTCGTTAATTTCATCTACCGACAGTCCGAAGACCTCGCCTTGTCGTAGACCGCATCCGCCGGCCACATCCACTGTTGCTCGCATGCGTTCAGGGAGTGCGGCGCGAACGCCGAATACCCGAGCCGAAGTCCATGGAACGACTCGGGGAGGGCTCGCCTTGGGAATCTGTACCGATCGAGCTCGGCATGGGTTCTTTGCCAGCAGCGTGTCATCCACGGCCGCGCTGAGAGCAGCCGAGACCGTTCCGAAGATGATGCGCCGGTGGGAGCTGGCGGGAACCCTGGTCTCCAGCTCGCCCAGCCACGTGCGGATGTGACCCGGCTGGAAGGACGCAAGGGGGCGCGTTCCGATGAACGGATACGCGTGGAGTCGGAGCCGCCGTTCTGCCGCTTCACGGCTGTTGATCTCGGTCGTGTGAGTCGCTACCCACTTCTCTGCGAACTGCTGAAAGGTGATGCGCGCCGCGCGGGGATCGATGTACTGCCCCCGCGACATGTCGGCGGCCGTCTCATTCAGCCACTGCTCTGCAAGGCGCTTCTGCCGGTCGGGGAATGACTTGCTCTTCTCTGTGCCGTCAGGGCCGACGTAGCGGGCGCGGTAGCGCATGCCGGTGCCGTGTCGCTCGCTCTTGACCTTTCGGGTCTTGCCATCCTGGGTGGTTTCGGTCTTGTACCAGCGGTCTTGGATGTGGCCGGCCACGTAAGGCTCCTTGGGGCGGGACGTGGCAGGGGCCCGACCGTTGTGGCCGGGCCCCTGCTGTTGGGCGTTGGGTTAGGCGGCGGCAGCGGTCTTGCGTTGCCTCACGTAGGCGCTCACGTCGTCGGGGTCGTAGCGGAGGTGTTTGCCGATACGGAAGCCGGGCGGGCCGGTGTGCTTCTTGCGCCACTGGTAGACGGTTTCGCGGGGGACGCCGAAGATCTCGGCGATGTCGTCGGGAGTGAGGTACCGATCTGGTAGGCCGCCGCGAAGGGTGGCGCGGGGGTCGGGCTGAGCGGAACTGGTTCGGCTCATGGAGTTCCTCGGAGGTTGAGGCACGTCGGTTTCGGGGGGCCGGCTCTGTGTGTCCGAGGTTCGGATTTCTGCGTCACCGCGTCATCAGCGTCACTTGAGGCTCTGACCTGCTGTTTTGGGTGACGCGGCGGATCGAGCGTGCGTCACCGGTGCGTCATCGGCTGCGTCACCGGGTGACGCAGGTGACGCAGGATGACGCAGAGCCTGCCGTCTGCGTCATCGCTGTTGGCGCAGGTCAGGCGCCGTTTTCCGGGCCGGGTGACGCGGGTGACGCAGCGTCTTCCTACTTAGGACAAAGATGGGGCTGCCTGTTGTAGTTGGGTGCGCCTTACAGAGCGAAGAAGGAGCCGCTGCGCGGCGCGCCCTGGGGGCGGCGTTCCGCCGAACAGCAAGAGGAGCACGTGCTCCTCTTGCCGTTCGCTTGAACGTGCGGATCGCGGGTCAGAACGCCCGCGATTGCTCGTGCGGAGGCAGGGTCAGGGCGATGGTGCGGGTCATTTCGAGGTAGCGGCCCGCTTTGGTGCGGCCCGAGTCGATGAGCACACCCCGGGCTGCCAGGGTGGGTTGGAGGCGCTTGAGCCGGTCGGAGAGGACTTTCCCGGTGGTGGGCCATCCCTTGGGCAAGGGGTGTAGTCCATCGTCGATGTAGAGGCGGCTGAGGCAGGCCAGCCACTCGGTGGACGTCATCTGCTGCGCGGCTCCCGGCTCGATGGTGTCGGCGTGCCTGAGGACCGTCTGCGCGAGGAGATCGCCCTCGATCACGTCGTCGTTCAGGTCGTCCAGACTGGCCCGGTACGCAGGCAGAGACCCGAGGCCGGTCGCCGCATCGAACTGCGCACACAGGTGCGCGAAATCCGCCATCCGCAGATCGGTCGGGGTCTCCGCCTCGGCCGCGCGGACCTTGACCGTGAGGTCCAGGAGCGAGCCGAGGACGACGGGCAGAACCTCCGCGTAGTCCGCCCACAGTTCGGCCTCGGTGCGCCGGACGCTGGGGCGTTCCAGGCGGAGCGGCAGGAGCCGTTCGGCGAGGTCGGGGCGGATGACGCCGACGTCGATGCCGGTGAGGAGTAGGGGGCGGCGGTAGCCGACGCGGAAGACGTCTCCGTCGGTGAACAGGGCGCGCTTGACGCTCTCGGCGCCGGTGACGATGCAGCACATGGCGTCGGATAGGTCCGGGGTCATGTGGGAGAGGTTGTCCAGGGCGGTGACCCATCCGGCGGCCACTGCCGCGATCAGGTTCTCTTCATCCTTCGGTGCCCTGCGCAGGTCACCGCTCATGCCCTCGATGATCCGCACGAGCATCCGGCCACCCGTGGATTTCCCCGCGCCCTGCGGGCCGGTGAGGAACGGCGCGGGCACGGGCACGGACGGCCCGAGGCAGCCAATCAGCCATGCGATGGCCAGGCACTCGGTCTCGGCGTTGGCGAAGTTGCACAGCCTCATCAGCAGATCGATTCCCTTGCCTTCGGTGTCCTTGACCGGCAGCGGGAGTTCGCCGGTGAGCTGCGTGCGCCGCCAGCAAACCTCGCGGGGGTCGGGGGTGAGGATGTCCCAGCCGGTGGGATGGATGCGGATGGACTGCCCGTCATCGCGTCCCAGGTCCAGCCACGTCGCCCCGTCGAAGCCGGGGGCCACGCGGATATGGACCGGCTGGACGGTCTCGGTCAGTGCGAGTGCTTCGATCAAGTCCAGTGCCTCCTTGATGGCGGACCCGTTGAATGCGCCGCGACCGTCCCTGTACAGGCCGACCATGAGTTCCTGGCGGTGGCTGCCGGTGGTGCCCTGGGAGCGGATCGGTCGGGCGACGGGGTGGCCGTTCTTCTGTGCGTACACGGTCCCGTCAGCGGTGCGGAAGTACCGGAAGTGCTCCTGCGCGTAGTCCGCGATGACCTCGCGGGCGGGCGTCTTGTCGTCCTCAGACATGGCTCAGTCCCAACGTGGTCAGGGCGTTGGTCCACGCGTCGGCGCAGTGCCGGGGCGATTCGCCCTTGGCCTGCGCTGCGGTGAACAGCCGCGCGGTGTGTGTCTCGGTGAGGCAGCCGCACCGGCCGTGCGTGGACAGCACCGCGAGGAATGTTCGGTAGACGGTGGCGTGCACCGCCTCATGGGCCTCGGTGATGCGCTGCTCCGCCATGGCGATCCCGCGATCCAGATAGGTGGGCGTGCGGTGCGGGCAGCCCCCGCCGCCGACCGGCGCGGGCATCGTGACGGCTACCGGGCGGGCCGTGGTCGGCTGCTTCACGGTCAGGGCGCGCACGATGTCCGGCAGGGGCGCCATGGTGCCGGTGCCGGGGCCGAGCCACCGGGCGTATTGCATGGACGACTTGATGTCCACGCCGGGGCGTACGGCGTTGGCGGACTGCATGGGACCCATGTAGAGCCAGTGCTCGCCGCGCGTTGTCGGCACGGTTCGCGTGGGGGGCAGAGTCTCGCGGGCCCACGTGATGGCTTCGGCGTGGTCCAGGTCCACGACCGTCAGCCAGGCTCCGCCGGGGTGATAGGCAACCGCGCTCGCTTGCACCCATGCGCGGCGCCACATGCCGGACTGGATGACGTCCGGATCCGTGGTCGCGGCGGCCCAGCCGTGGCAGGGCGCCGGGCAAGTGCAGGGCCCGGGGGTCTTCATGTTCGGCCGGCCACCACACACGTTGTCGGCGCAGCGGCGGCAGTTCCCGAACGGCACCTTCCCCGCTCGTAACGGCAGTACCGGCACCCCGGAGGCTGCGAGGGAGAGCGCGGTAGCGAGGTGCTCTCGCCGAATGTCTGTCGGTTGGGTCATGCTGGAGGTCTCCAGTTCCGTATCAGCGTGCTGGATTGGCGGCGGCCCCGGTTCTTGCCGGAAGGGGGGCCGCCGTTGTCGTTCGTCGGGGGTGGTCAGGCCGCTTGCTGGCCGGGCAGGAGTTGGCCGTCTGCGGTCCTGTGCACGGCTCGGTCGGCGGTGAGGGCCCTGATTTCGCGGGAGACGGTGCCCTTGTTGAGGCCGGTCCGGTCGGCCACGTCCTTGGCCGTCCGGGCCCCGGTCTGAACGGCGGTCAGCACCTTGTCCCGGTTGCTCAGCGCCCCGGACGGTGTGGCGGTCTCCTTGACCAGGTGCAGGGGTCGCGGCGCCTGTCCGCCGGTTGCCTGGTCGGGGGTCCAGATCGATTTGGGCAGTGCGCGTACTCCCGCGTCGTCGAGGGTCCAGGTGCGGAGCATGCGCGGCCCGTAGCCTTTGAGGTAGCCGTGTCCTCGGTACTCGCGGCCGTCGGGGATCTGGTGCGGCGCGTAGTGCGCGCAGTCGTCGAGCGCGACCTGTGCTTGTGTCGTGCCGGCCACCCGCAGCGAGAACCTGGTGAGGAGGTTGGGTGCGATCAGCTTGTGCACGCCTGGAGCGCTGCCGTCGGTGAGCGGGTACTGGGTGGCCCACCACAGAACGACGCCGCGCGAGCGGCCGAGCGAGGACAGCTCGATCAGGCGTTGCAGCCGGTCTTTGTCCTTGCTGATCAGGGCCAGGATCACCTGTCCCTCATCCACGACGACGGTGAGCTGACGTCCGTCCCACACGCTGATGCCGCGCTGCTTCATGTCCACCTTGCGGCGGGTCATCTCGGCGTGCGCATCGTCCACACCGGCCGTGATCTCGTCGCGTTCCACGGCGACGCGGCACGAGTGTTCCCAGATGTTGGCCTCTTCGCCCTTGCCGTCGATGAGGAGCAGGTCCCCGCGCAGGTGCGCGGTTGCCATGAGCGGGCGGAACGACCAGGACTTGCCGGTGCCGGACGCGCCGGACACCAACAGCCGCTCATCGAACGGGATCAGGACCTCATCACCGGTCTCGGTGTCCAGACCGAGGCTCATCGCCATCGGATCGGCCGGGATGCGGTCCGGGGTCCACAGCGAGGAAACGCCCGCGGCTGCCGACCGAGTCGCCAATGTGAGGACGGCCCAGCCGCCGCGCGAGGCGGACGTGATCCGTATCCGCAGCGCGGTGCGGGCTCCGAGCAGGGCACGGACCGAGTCGGCCTTGTCCGCGAGCGTCTTGACGGTCCACGTCCCGTCCAGCCGGATCTCACACCGGATGCCGCCCGGCTCCATGGCCGGGGGCGTGGTGACCGTGCCGGACAGGCCACGGTCGGGGGCGTGCTCCACCCAGTACGACGGGTCAAGCCGTTCCATGAGCTGACGCTCTTCCAGCGAGACGGACTCGTCCACCGGCACTCGCAGCGTGCGGCGACCGAGCGCGAGACCGGCCACGTTCGCGCCGACCAGTACGGCGGACGTGGCGGCCGGCCACAGGGCCAGGTGCGAGGCGGACATGAGCGCGGACGTGACGACCGTGGGCACGGTGTGCAGCGAGTGCGCTTGAATCGCCCGGGCCTTGAGCGTGCTGGGGTAGTTCACCCGGGCGGCTTTGAGCTTGGCCCGGGTGTCGCGCTCGTGCCGCGCGGCTGCCTTGCTCGCCACCCGGGCGGCGCGGCGTCCGGCCGCGAACGGATTGTTCGACGCGGCGCGCGCGGTGAGTTGCTGCGACTTGGCGGTGGCCTGTGTGGAGCGTGCGGCGTTGTGCTCCTTCTGCGCCGCCATGAGCGCCTTGAGGTGCTCCGGGGTGCGCAGTTTGTCCCGACGGTCCGCCTCAAGGTCCCAGCGGACCGCGAACGGAACACAGACGGGCGCGAGTGAATCCAGCGCGTTGTTGGTGGTGTTGGCAGTGGTCGACCATGCTTGCTTCCAGTCCACGAAAGGGTCCTCCAAGACCGTGGATGAGGGCCGGTGCGCCGTTGCGTGGCGTCACCGGCCCGCCCGAGTTGCAGGGGGGCGGGGCTGTCGGTTGCGTCGACAGCACCGGTTGAACCCCTGCAACCACCTGTGACCTGCGAAGTTGCAGAGTTGAGCGGTGGGGAGGGGTGGGGCCCTACGCGCACGCGCGCGTAGAGCGGCGGAAAATGGGGCCGTGCAACCCCCTCGCAGGGCCCTGTAAGGCCGTTCGCAGCCCTGGGGGTCTGGACCCACATGCGAGGGGGGTCAGGGCTTCTGCGGGGCGTAGGGCGGTTCAGTGTGTGGAGCGGCCGAACCACCGGTTGTTGACCGTGGTGTGGTGAACCGTGGTGGGGCGGCTGGTGCCGAGCAGGGCCGGGGCGAGCCGGGAGGCGACGACCGCGATCGCGGCCCACATCACCGCCGACCCGAGACCGGCCAACGCGCTGATGATCTGGCCTGCACCGATGAGGAGTTGCCCGGCCCCGAATCCGGCGCCCCCGGCGAGCAGTCCACCGGCCGCGAGGCGCTGCGCACGCGGGTCGAGCAAGGGTTGCGGGGTGAGGTCCCGGGGCTGGTAGGCGGCGGGGGCACTCGGCAGGTGCTCCCGGAGCACGGCGACCATGCGCCCGTCCGGGGCGGGGACGTAGACGACGGTGCCCTGTTCGCCGTGCAGTCGCACCGCGCCGGTGAGGGGCGTATCTGGGATGGTCGGCCACCCGGGGAGGGGTGCCATGGCGGTCTCGCGGTATTCGGCGGCAGTCACGATGTGGTCCTCTCGCTGGTCAAGCCGGGTGTTGGTTGGGGGAGTCAGCGCAGGGCACGCACATGCCGAGTGAGCGCGGGATGCAGTATCCGGCGTCTCGGTGGCAGTTCGGACAGGTCCGGCGCGCGGTCATGGCCTTGGCCAGCGCGGCGGCGCGGCCCGGCGTCATCGGGCGTACGGGCTTGGCGCTGTCGATGCGGTAGAGGTAGGCGACCAGCGGGCCCCGCCGTCGACGGGGGCGCTGGACTTCGGCGGCCACGTCCTGGCCCCCTGGACGCAGCCCCATCGCACGGAGCTGGCGCCGGGTGGCCATACCGTCCGGAGCAAGCCGCCACCGATACACAGGAAGCGAGCCACTGGCCGTTGCGGTGGTCATCAGCGGCCTGCGACGGAGACGCCGTTGACGGGCTCACGGAGTTCGGCGTAGCGGCTGGAGATCCAGCCGACCGACCAGCCGCACAGCTCGGCGGCGGTCCGCACCGACATGCCCTCCGCATGAGCGGCGGCCACGATGGCACGCGCGTCGTCCTCCGACAGCTTCTCCGTGACGGGCCCGGCGGACAGAAGCGCGGCGCGTTCACGCGCGGCCCGCTCCTCACGCTCCTGCCGTTCACGGCCCTCCCGCTCGGCAAGCTCGCGCTGCTCCCGCCTGGCGTGTTCGGTGGCCTCTTGTTCACGGCGTTCACGCTCCCGTTCACGCTGTTCACGCTCGCGCTCGACGCGTTCACGCTCGTCCCGCTCCGCTTGTTCGCGGGCCTGCTCGCGCTCGCGTTCCTCACGCCGAGCGGCGGTCTCCCGCTCGGTCTGTTCACGGGCCATGCGGGCTTCCTGCTCCCGCTGTTCACGCGCCAACGCCGCTGTGTGCTCGCGTTCCTCACGGGCCCGGCGGGTGGCCTCCTCCCGCCGCTCGATGGCGGCGCGTTCACGGGCTTCCCGCTCGGCTTGCTGCTTGGCCTCCAGCGCCACCACGGCCGCCGTAATCGCCCGACGGTAGGCGAGTCCGGTCTCCGCCGTGACGATCAGCAGCAGCGGCGCGACCGCGTGCACGGCCACGCCCACCAGGTCGTTCTTCAGTGCGGAGTCGGCCACGTTGAGGGCGAGCGTCATGCAGCCGGTCATCCACCGCAGCGCAATGGGCCACCGCCCGCCGTTGCCCCCGAGCCGGGCGAGCACCGCGTCCAGGCGGACCACGATGACCACGGCCGCATCCACTACCAGGGGCAAGATGGGGGCCGTCCAGCCCCACTTTTCGGGGGTGTGAGCGGAGGCGAGCGGGGTGACGGTGAGGATCGAGTAGAGCATCGCGCCCGCCACGATCAGCCACGTGCCGGCCGACAGGGCGCGCTCTGCTGAACGGATATGAACAGCGTTCACGCGGCACCGCCCGACTGCCCGGCGCGGCCGTTGACCTGCTCACGGTGAGCGGCGAGCACCCGGCGCCGAGCGCGGCGGATACGCCGCTCGTCCACCTCGGTGGGCGCCCGGTCGATGACGATGATCTGCGCGTCCAGCAGGTCGACGTCCGCCAGGATCAGCGGCATCTCCGCCTCGATCGCGTCCAGCTCCGCGTCCGTCGGCTCCATGAAGCCGGCGAATGCGGTAACAGCTTCCTGAACAGTGACGATGTGCTTCATTGGGTCGTGTTCCTCTCACGCAGGAACGGCCCGAAAAGCGGTCCCGGTGTTACAGCACCGGGGCCGCGCGCCGTTGTGGGGTGATCAGCCACGCAAGAAGCGCGGCCCGGCCGCCTGACAGCGGCCGGAGTGCCCCGGGCGAGATTCGATCTCGCGCCCTTCGCGGCTGGATGCCGGGGCGGTGTGGTGTCTCCTTTGGGGTGTCGCGCCCGTATCAGGTAGCGCGGCATGACCCCGTTGTAGGCGTATGGAGACGTGACCTTTCGGTCTAAGCCCTCCCGAATGACCAGGGTCGGGGGCGCCCTCGGCCCGCTCTGTCCCGGGCCCCTTCGCCCCGTCCCCCTGTCTTATGACACAGGGGTATCGAGGCGCTGTAGCTATTGTCCGTACAATGGCTACAGTCAGGATGTTGGCAGAGCCGTTGTCTGATCGCAAGGGCATTGGCCGTATTGACTGGACAATGCAGTCAGCCTGCGGCTTCTATGGGAGGCATGGCAGTGACCCGACTCGGGCGAAACCCGATGTACCAGCAGATTGCGGACGCGTTGCGGGAGCAGATCACGTCTGGAGATCTCGCGCCGGACGCGAAACTTCCGACGGAAGCGGAGATGCGCGACCGGTACGGCGTGTCGCGCGAGACCGTACGCAAGGCGCTCGCTCAGCTCGTGAACGAGGGGCTTGTCGTCTCAGCCCGTCCCCAGGGTCACTTCGTTCGGCGACGTCGACCGATGGTGTTCCGCCCTCAGGCGGAGTTCCGGAAGCGGCCGTACTCGCCGGAGATGGACGCCTTTATGACCGAGTACTCGGCAGAGGGGCGCGAGCCGCGGCAGGAAATCGAGGTGGCCATCGTGGAGCCGCCCGAGGATGTCGCCAAGCGACTGCGCCTTGAACCGGGCGAACTTGTAGCGGTCCGGAAGCGGGTCCGCTATCTCGACGGCGAGCCCTTCAACATCAATGACAGCTACTTCCCGCTCTCGATCGTTCGGGATTCAGAGATCATGCGTCCGGAAGACATCGTCCGTGGCGCTAATGAAGTACTGGGCGAACTGGGGTATCGGCAGGTCCGGGCGCTGGATGAGCTGTACGTCCGGATGCCCACACCGGAGCAAGTGCGCCGCCTTGACCTCGGCCCCGGAACGCCGATCGGTGTCCACGTCATCACCGGACATACGGCTGAGGGGCAGCCCGTGCGGGTCGCGGTCACTGTGCTCCCCGGCGACCGGCACGTGATCTCCTACGAGCGACAGCGCGAAGAACCGAACGAGGATGTATGACGGATCTACTCATCCGTCCCGGTCGCCTGGATGAATTGGGCACCGTGGAGGGGCTGCTGCGCGAGGCGTCCATGTGGCTCGCCTCGCGCGGCATCGATCAGTGGCAGTACCCCCCGCACCGTGATCGCATCATGGCTGCCTTGGAACGGGGTGTGTGTTTCCTCGCCTTTGAGGATGGCGAGCCGATCGCGACCATCCAAGTGGACGACTTTGCGGACTCGGAGTTCTGGACCCTGGAAGATGATGCGGGCGCAGCGCTCTATGTGCACCGCATGACTGTCAGCAGGCACGCGGCCAGCCGTGATGTCGGGGCGAAGTTGTTGGATTGGGCTGCGGGACGGGCTGCAGCGCAGGGCAAGCGATGGCTGCGCCTGGACGCGTGGAAGGACAACGAAGGGCTGCACCGGTACTACGAGGGAGCAGGCTTCACTCTTATACGCATTGTGGACCTTCCGCATCGCAGGTCAGGAGCTCTGTTTCAGCGCCCGTCCGAATCCGATCCCGAGGCAAACGAGTAACCGGCGGCAGACGCCGGAGGTCGGCCAGGGCGGGGGCCTGCCGCGAGAATCCGTCGTACTTCGGTCCGGAGGCCAACCTTCAGGCCGCAACTTGTCGACGGTCTGTGCAAGGGCGGCCTCATCGGCGGATCTGCCCGCGCAAACGAAGCCCCACCCCGGACTGGGCACAGCCCAGCCCAGTGCACCACTTGGTGGACGCTGAGATCGACATCATCATCATCATCAAGGGAGACCACGACTTCGACGATGAGAGAACCAAGGTCGCCGACTTCACCAAGCGAATCAAGAACGGCTCCGAGAGGAAGCAGGCACCCTCAAGCCCCTTCCCGGGCTCTTCACCTGGGCATGTGAAGCCCAGGTTGCCCCACAACGGCTGACCGCTTCTTTTGGGACTTCGACCAGCGCGGCCGCGCTGAACCCCTCGGAGACGCGGGGACTTGACCTCCAATGCGCACTGGGTTGTCGGAGGCGTAGGTCAAGATGTGTGTGCGTCACCGCGACGCCCCAGCGACGAAGGAAGACCCCGAACCGCGGCCTTGCTGGCCGGCAGCCGCTACTCGGGGCCCTCACTTCATCTGTCGTCGGGACCGCACCACCGCGCAGGAAGCGAGATTCCGTGACTACAACCGAAGGTACCGCAGAGCACTGTCAGAGCCCTGGTCGTGGGCCCGTATGGATCGCAGTCGCCGCTGTGGCTGCGAGCATACCGACCATGGTCATCTTGGCCTTGACTGGGCATTCGGCAGAGGCGCAGCTCGCGGGAGGGATCGGTGTCGGCATGATCGCGCCGATCACGGCCCTCCTGGCCCAGCTCGGCCGAGGAGACCAGGGCGACCGGCCTGAACCTCCGACCCCGACCACTACGCCCAGCCCCATCCAGCTCACAGTCCACGTTCATCAGTCAGCCGTTGACTACCGTCCCGTCGGCCCGCCCGGCCAGTAGAGGTTGCGGCTGTGGCCTGGCGACTACGGGCCACAGCATTGGCCGCTTAGCCGCTCTACGCGAAGTTGAGCCGGGCCCGCAAGGTCTGAACCGAGGCAGGCGGCTCCAGGGCAGAGGGCCGAGCGGCGTGATACCGGCGCCTTGCCTTACCTGGGCCCCGCTACCCCGATGTCCATGCCGTCCGCAGTCCTCCTCAGCTCACCGTTTGCGCCCACTGCCGCATCCAGCGACAGCGCCCAGTGCATAGGAGCTGAGGGCGGCTCGCGTGACAGCACGGACCGGGCAACCTGAAGAGTTCAGGAACTGGACACGAGCTCATCGTCCAGGAGTGTGCCGTCGAGTACCTCTACGACGAGCCACACTCTGTCTCGCGCTAGGGCAATGGAGCGGTGTGGACTGATCGTTGAGTGAGTGAAGCCTGTGCCGGGCCGTCCCTGGGCCGTCCGAAGGCGACCTACGACAACCACGAACGACCGACAACGACCACGAGGGCTCGGCAGCCTGCCGGGCCCTCAGGGCATGTCTGCCCTGCTAGACCCAGGTGGTAAGCCACATCCGGTCGTTCCACTGGCTGAGCGGAATCGCATCCCCGGTGAACAGCGGCCAGAAATAAATGAAGTTCCAGACGATCAACAGCACCAGCACACCCGCGCCGATCGCCCCCACGGCCCTCCGGCGCTCGCTCGACCCCGGCGGGCCCAGCATCGCGCCGATCATCATCGCGACCGCGAGACAGAGGAACGGCACGAAGACGACCGCGTAGAAGAAGAAGATCGTCCGCTGCTGGTACATGAACCAGGGCAGATAGCCGGCCGCGATCGCGCAGGCGATGGCCCCGGCCCGCCAGTCGCGGCGGAAGAGCCAGCGCCACAGGACGTAGAGCACGGCGAAGCACGCGGCCCACCAGAGCAGCGGTGTACCGATCGCCAGGACCTCGCGGGCGCAGTTCTCGGTGCCGGTGGGGCAGCCGTCGACCCCCGGCTTGGGGGACTCGTAGAAGTACGAGACCGGCCGGCCCATGACCAGCCAGCTCCACGGGTTCGACTGGTACTGGTGCCCCTCGGTCAGATTCACATGGAAGCTGTAGACCTCGGACTCGTAGTGCCAGAAACTCCGCAGCGGCGCGGGAACCCAGCCCATGCCGACCTGCGGCAGATGGACCGTACCGAGCACGGGCAGCTTGATGTGGTCGGGGGAGAGGCCGCCGCGGTGGTTGGCCCAGTCGCGGAAGTAGCCGCCGGACGTGGCGAACCAGCCGGCCCAGGAGGCGAGGTAGGTGGCCACCGCCACGGGCACCGTGGACACGAAGGCGGGCAGTACATCGCGCCGCAGCACCGCACGGTAGGGCTGTACCGCACCGGCGGTACGGCGCGCGCCGACATCCCAGAGCACGGACATCACGGCGAAGAAGACCAGGACGTAGAGGCCGTTCCACTTGGTCGCGGCCGAGAGGCCGAGCATCACGCCGGCCGTGATCCGCCAGGGCCGCCATCCGAGGCGCAGCGCCGATGCGACCGAGTCGTCGGGCCGCAGCCCGCCCTCCTCCGCCACCGGGAGGGCGCCGGCGAGCCGGGATCTGGTGCTGTCCCGGTCGATCAGCAGACAGCCGAAGGCCGCCACCACGAAGAACATCACGATCAGATCGAGCAGCGAGGTGCGGCTCATCACGAAGTGCAGTCCGTCGACGGCGAGCAGCAGACCCGCCAGGCACCCCAGCAGCGTCGAACGCAGCAGCCGCCGCCCGATCCGGCAGATCATCAGCACCGAGAGGGTGCCGAGCACAGCCGTCATGAAGCGCCAGCCGAAGGGGGTGAAGCCGAAGAAGTACTCACCCAGGCCGATGATCCACTTGCCGACCGGCGGATGCACCACATAGCCGGGATCGGCCGGCACGGTGACATGCGACGGATCGGCGAGGACCGCGCTGTTGATGTTGTCCGGCCAGTGGCCCTCGTACCCCTGGTGGATCAGCGCCCAGGCGTCCTTGGCGTAGTACGTCTCATCGAATATCACCGCATGCGGGCTGCCCAGGTTCCAGAAGCGCAGGATCCCGGCGATCAGCGTGACCAGCAGCGGACCGCCCCACGCCGACCAGCGCAGCAGCCGTTCGGCGGTCGCGGGGGAGATGCCCAGCACACTCCACACCTGGGTGCCGGGCACGGTGAACGGCGGCACCAGCCGCTCACGCAGGCCGATCTGCCGCGGAGCCGTGTAGCCGAACCGGCGGAGTCGGCGTGCCCAGGTGGGCGGCTGGTCTCCGGCGTCGTGGCCCTTCAGGGCTTGAGGCGCTGTACTCGTCACCGCGCCATCGTAGGGAACACGGCTGTGTGAGTGGTGTGCGCGGGGCTGGGAGAATGAAGACGTGACTGGAACGCTGGTACTCGCAGGGACCCCCATCGGTGATGTCTCGGACGCGCCGCCCCGGCTCGCCGAGGAACTGAGGACGGCCGATGTCGTGGCCGCCGAGGACACCCGGCGGTTGCGCCGGCTGACCCAGGCGCTCGGTGTGCACACGACAGGAAGGGTCGTCTCCTACTTCGAGGGCAATGAGACCGCCCGTACGCCCGAGCTCGTCGAAGCCCTGGAGGGCGGCGCGCGCGTCCTGCTGGTGACCGACGCCGGAATGCCGTCGGTCTCCGACCCCGGCTACCGGCTGGTCGCGGCGGCCGTGGAGAAGGACATCAAGGTCACCGCCGTGCCCGGCCCGTCGGCCGTGCTCACCGCCCTGGCCCTCTCCGGCCTGCCGGTGGACCGCTTCTGTTTCGAGGGCTTTCTGCCGCGCAAGGCGGGCGAGCGGCTCGGCAGACTCCGTGAGGTCGCGGCCGACCGCAGGACCCTGGTGTATTTCGAGGCCCCGCACCGGCTCGACGACACGCTCGCCGCGATGGCCGAGGTCTTCGGGGACGGGCGCAGGGCCGCCGTCTGCCGTGAGCTGACCAAGACGTACGAGGAAGTGAAACGCGGGCCGCTGAGGGAGCTCGCGGAGTGGGCGGCGGACGGCGTACGGGGCGAGATCACCGTCGTGGTCGAGGGTGACACCGGCACCGGAGCTCAGCAGCTCGACCCTTCTGAGCTGGTACGCAGGGTGCAGGTGCGCGAGGAGGCGGGGGAGCGGCGCAAGGAGGCGATCGCCGCTGTCGCCGCGGACGCGGGCCTGCCCAAGCGTGAGGTGTTCGATGCGGTCGTCGCGGCAAAGAACGCTGCCCGGACGTCCCCACCGGAGGTTAAAGGACCGGCGTGATTCGCAAAGGCAGCCTCGTGATCCCGGGCCCCCGGCCACGAGACGGCCAAGACGGGTCCAACAGTCGGCAGCCCCTGATGCAATCCGGGAGCGATAGCAGTCCACTGGAAGTGGGACGCAATCGTTGCGAGGACGGCTTGTCCTTCGGGCAAGAGGAGCTGGCATGAGCGAAACCACGGACTCCACCGCACATGAGGCATACGCCTTTGCGTGTATGCGGTGCGGCCACGGCTGGGAGCAGGCGTACGAGATCGAGCACCACGTCGATGTGAGCGGCCGGGCATTTGTCATATACAAGGCCGAAGGCGCGCGGGTCCCCTCCCCGCTGTCCACTCCGACCTGTCTGAACTGCGGGGGGCATGTCGTCAGAATCATGAGGTCCGGACGGGTCTCATCGGTGCAGCAGCTGATGCACGCCGGTGAACGGGTGACCAGGGAAACGGACCGGCCGCACAAGCAGAAGCGGGTCACGCGACACGCGGCGCCGGCCGACGAAGCCGCTGCCCCCTCCGCTGCCGGGACCGCCGCCGCACCCCTCACCGGGGCGACGCCCGCCGGGGAGCCCCATCACTGGCACCTCTCCGACCTGCTGCACCCCTTCCACCGGAAATAGTCCACCGGGAAGGGCGCCGTAGGATCGGGCGCCATGAGCCCGCAAGCCGCCAAGGACGCCGCCCCGCCGCTGCCCGAACCCCTGAGGGTGGCGGTCATGGATTCGCACACCCATCTGGACATGCAGGACACCACCGTCGACGAGGCCCTGGAGAAGGCAGCGTCGGTCGGGGTGACCGCCGTGGTCCAGGTGGGCTGCGACCTGAAGGGCTCCCGGTGGGCGGCCGAGACGGCCGAGGCGCACCGCGACGTCCACGCCGCGGTAGCACTGCACCCCAACGAAGCGCCCCGCATCGTGCTCGGCGATCCGGACAACTGGTCGCGCCAGGGGGCCCGCACGGCCGGCGGCGAGACCGCACTGGACGAGGCGCTGACCGAGATCGACCGGCTGGCGGCTCTCCCGCACGTGCGGGCCGTCGGCGAGACCGGACTCGATCACTTCCGTACGGGACCCGAAGGCATCGCGGCCCAGGAACGGTCGTTCCGGGCGCATATCGAGATCGCCAAACGGCGGGGCAAGGCGCTCGTCATCCACGACCGCGACGCCCATGCCGATGTGCTGCGCATCCTCGAGGAGGAGGGCGCACCCGAGCGCACCGTCTTCCACTGCTACTCCGGCGACGCCGCCATGGCCGAAACCTGCGCCACCAAGGGCTACTTCATGTCCTTCGCCGGGAACATGACGTTCAAGAACGCCCAGCCGCTGCGCGACGCGCTCGCCGCGGCACCGCTGGAACTGGTGCTCGTCGAGACGGACGCACCGTTCCTCACCCCGGCCCCCTACCGAGGACGGCCTAACGCCCCCTATCTCATTCCGGTGACCGTACGGGCGATGGCTGAGGTGAAAGGGGTCGGTGAAGAGGCTCTGGCCACGGCGATCATGGCCAATACCGTTCGCGCCTTCGATATCGGCAGTGACGCTGTGTAGTGGTACCGCTTTGGAGAGCGACCGGCGCTCCGCTAGTGTTCCGGCCCGACCGGACTCGGGAGCGGACCGCTGGAGCGTCGTGAGCAATTCGCAGGGCAGTCACCGCGGCGTACCCGGCGGGCTGGGATGGGGCGGGGCCGCGAGGCCGGACGGAAGGCCGTATCCGGCGCCGTACACGCCGACCGTGCCCGCCTACGCCGCCGCGTACGCCGACACCGTCGATGCCGGTCCGGCGCTCCGCACCCCGTCGGCCGGTACCCCGCCGGGCGGTGCAAGGCAGGCCGGGCGCCGCAAGGCCCCCGACCGCCCCGACGGTCTGCGCAGACTGCTCCCGCAGGCCCTGGTGGTGGCTCTGCTGGCCGGCGGCACGTCCGCCTTCGTGGCCAGCGACAAAGCCGTACGGCTCAGCGTCGACGGGACGCCCCGCACCCTGCACACCTTCGCCGGCACGGTCGATGAACTGCTCGCCGAGGAGCACGTACCCGTCGGTGCCCACGACCTTGTCACCCCGGGCCACCGCGGAGCACTCGCCGACGGCGACGCGGTGACCGTCCGCTACGCACGGCCGCTTGTCCTCACACTCGACGGACAGCACCACAAGGTCTGGACGACGGCCCGCACGGTCGAGGCCGCGCTGCGCCGGCTGGGGGTACGCGCGGAGGGCGCGTATCTCTCCACCTCCCGGTTCACCCCGATCTCGCGGCACGGACTCGCCCTCGACGTGCGGACCGAGCGCACCGTGACGTTCATGGCAGACGGCCGCGAGCACACCGTCCGCACCAACGCGGCAACCGTGGCCGAGGCCCTCGACGAGGCGGGCATCGGCCTGCAGGGGCAGGACACCACCTCGGTGCCGGCCGGGTCCTTCCCGCGCGACGGCCAGACCGTCACCGTGCTGCGGATCGCCGGCAGCACCGAAGTGCGCGAGGAGCCCATCGCCTTCCGGACCAGGAAGACCCTGGATCCCACACTGTTCGCCGGTACGGAATCGGTGACCTGGCCCGGAGCGGCGGGCCTGCGCCGGGTCACTTACGAACTGCGCACCGTCAACGGTGTCGGTCAGAAGCCGCGGAAGGTCTCCGACGAGGTGGTACGGCAGCCCGAGACCCGGATCGTCAGGATCGGCACCCGGCCGCATCCCGGCACGTCGGCCGCGGCCGACGGGCTCGACTGGGGCGGGCTCGCCCACTGCGAGTCCGGCGGACACGCTGCCGCGGTCGACGAGACGGGCGGTTACGGCGGGCTCTACCAGCTCGACGGGCAGACCTGGCACGCCCTGGGCGGCAGCGGACTCCCGCAGTACGCCCCGGCCGGAGAGCAGACGTACCGGGCGAAGCGGCTCTACATGCAGCGGGGGGCGAGTCCGTGGCCGCTCTGCGGCCGTAGGCTTTACGGGTGAGCAGCACTGAACCCGAGGCCCCCGAAGTCTCCGACGCCCTTCTGGGCCCCGCCGACATCCGCGAACTGGCCGCAGCGCTTGATGTGCGCCCGACCAAGCAGCGCGGTCAGAACTTCGTCATCGACGCCAACACGGTACGAAGGATCGTCCGGACGGCCGAGGTGACCAGGGACGATGTGGTCGTCGAGGTGGGCCCGGGCCTCGGATCGCTGACCCTGGCCCTGCTGCAGGCGGCGGACCGGCTGGTGGCCATCGAGATCGACGATGTCCTGGCGGGTGCGCTGCCCGCCACCGTAGAGGCCCGGCTGCCGTCCCGCGCCGACCGCTTCGCCCTGGTCCATGCCGACGCGATGCAGGTCAGGGAACTGCCGGGTCCGCCACCCACCGCGCTGGTGGCGAACCTCCCGTACAACGTCGCGGTACCGGTCCTGCTCACGATGCTGGAGCGCTTCCCGACCATCCGGCGCACGCTGGTGATGGTGCAGGCGGAGGTCGCCGACCGGCTCGCGGCGGAGCCGGGAAACAAGGTGTACGGGGTGCCTTCGGTGAAGGCCAACTGGTACGCGGACGTCAAGCGGGCCGGGTCCATCGGACGCAACGTCTTCTGGCCGGCCCCGAATGTGGACTCGGGTCTGGTCTCCCTCGTCCGGCGCGACGAGCCGGTACCGACCACGGCCTCGCGGGCGGAGGTCTTCGCGGTGGTCGACGCGGCCTTCGCGCAGCGCCGCAAGACGCTGCGGGCCGCCCTGGCGGGCTGGGCGGGATCCGCTGCGGCTGCGGAGGCCGCACTGGTCGCCGCCGGAGTCTCGCCGCAGGCCCGCGGCGAGTCCCTCACCGTGCACGAGTTCGCCAGGATCGCGGAGTGCGGGCGGTCCGGGAACGGTACGGCCGGACCCGAGGGTGCCGGGGCCGGGGAGGCCGGAGCGTGAGCACGACCCGCGGTGCAGCCGTCACGGTCCGTGTCCCCGCCAAGGTCAACGTCCAGCTCGCGGTGGGCGGAGCGCGCCCCGACGGGTTCCACGACCTGGCCAACGTCTTCCTCGCGGTGTCCCTCCACGACGAGGTCACGGTGAGCCCCGCCGACTCCCTGCGGGTCACCTGCGAGGGTCCGGACGCGGATCAGGTGCCGCTGGACGCGACGAATCTGGCGGCGCGGGCGGCGCACCTGCTGGCCGCCCGCCGTGGCATCTCCCCGGACGTCCATGTTCACATCGCCAAGGACATCCCGGTGGCCGGCGGAATGGCCGGCGGCAGCGCGGACGGGGCGGGTGCACTGCTGGCCTGTGACGCGCTCTGGTCCACCGGTGCCTCGCATGCCGAACTTCTGGACATCTGTGCGGAGCTGGGCAGTGATGTGCCGTTCAGCCTGGTGGGCGGAGCGGCGCTCGGCACCGGCCGCGGCGAACAGCTGACACCGCTCGAGCTCGGCGCCCCCTTCCACTGGGTGTTCGCGCTGGCCGACGGCGGGCTCTCCACCCCGACGGTGTTCCGCGAGTTCGACCGGCTGACCCCGCAGGCAGGCCCGCCGGAGGCTTCGCGCGCCCTGGTCGAGGCACTGCGTACCGGCGATGCGGGGGCACTGGCCGGGGCACTCGTCAACGATCTGCAGCCGGCGGCGCTCTCGCTGCGGCCCTCGCTGGCCGACACCCTCGCGGCGGGGACGGCCGCGGGGGCGCTGGCCGGGATCGTCTCCGGGTCGGGGCCCACCACGGCGTTCCTGGCGAAGGACGCGGACGAGGCGGACCGGATCGCGGCCGCGCTCCGCCGGTCAGGCACCTGCCGGGCGGCGCGCGCCGCGCACTCCGGGGTCGCCGGAGCGACCGTTGTCCGGGCCCCGGGCGGCGCGGCAGGCTGAGTCCCGTACGGGCGGAGACCTGCACCGGGGCGGGACGGGTGGTGCACGCCGCTTTGCCGCAGCGCCGTAGTCTGGGAGATCGATCCATCCCCTGCTAGGAGCGTCAATGGCCGTCAACCTCGTCAATGTCGAGGCCGTCAGCAAGGTCTACGGGACCCGCGCCCTGCTCGACGGTGTCTCCCTCGGCGTCTCCGAGGGAGACCGCATCGGCGTCGTCGGGCGCAACGGTGACGGCAAGACGACCCTGATCCGGATGCTCGCCAAGCTGGAGGAGCCGGACACCGGTCGGGTCACCCACAACGGCGGGCTGCGCAGCGGTGTGCTCACCCAGCACGACTCCCTGGACCCGCAGGCCACCATCCGGCACGAGGTCATCGGGGACCTCGCCGACCATGAGTGGGCGGGCAACGCCAAGATCAGGGACGTGCTGACGGGCCTCTTCGGCGGGCTCGGGCTGCCGGGGTTCTCCGACGGTCTCGACACCGTCATCGCCCCGCTCTCCGGCGGCGAGCGCCGCCGTATCGCGCTGGCCAAGCTGCTCATCGCCGAGCAGGACCTGATCGTGCTCGACGAGCCGACCAACCACCTCGACGTCGAGGGCATCTCCTGGCTGGCGGGGCACCTCAGGGCCCGCCGTTCGGCGCTGGTCGTGGTGACTCACGACCGCTGGTTCCTCGACCAGGTCTGCACCCGGATGTGGGACGTCCAGCGCGGCACGGTGCACGAGTACGAAGGCGGCTACAGCGACTATGTGTTCGCGCGCGCCGAGCGCGAACGCATCGCCGCCACCGAGGAGTCCAAGCGTCAGAACCTGATGCGCAAGGAGCTGGCCTGGCTGCGGCGCGGAGCCCCCGCGCGCACGTCCAAGCCCCGCTACCGCATCGAGGCGGCCAACGAACTGATCGCCGACGTGCCACCGCCGCGTGACACGTCCGAGCTGATGAAGTTCGCCAACGCCCGGCTCGGCAAGACCGTGTTCGAGCTGGAGGACGTCACCGTCCAGGCCGGCCCGAAGGTGCTGCTGACGCATCTGACCTGGCAGCTCGGCCCCGGTGACCGGGTCGGTCTGGTGGGGGTCAACGGCGCGGGCAAGACCTCGCTGCTGCGGGCGCTCGCCGAGGCGGCCCGTACCGAGGGCGACACCCAGCCCGCCGCAGGCAAGGTCGTCGTCGGCAGGACCGTCAAGCTCGCCTACCTCTCCCAGGAGGTCACGGAACTCAAGCCGTCCCTGCGGGTGCTGGAAGCGGTGCAGCAGGTGCGGGACCGCGTCGACCTCGGCAAGGGCCGGGAGATGACGGCGGGTCAGCTGTGCGAGAAGTTCGGCTTCTCCAAGGAGAAGCAGTGGACACCGGTCGGTGACCTGTCGGGCGGTGAGCGCCGGCGGCTGCAGATCCTGCGGCTGCTGATGGACGAGCCCAACGTCCTCTTCCTCGACGAGCCGACCAACGACCTCGACATCGAGACCCTGACCCAGCTGGAGGATCTCCTCGACGGCTGGCCCGGCTCCATGATCGTGATTTCGCACGACCGGTTCTTCGTCGAGCGCACCACCGACCGGGTCTTCGCCCTGCTCGGCGACGCGAGCCTGCGGATGCTGCCGCGAGGTATCGACGAGTACCTGGAACGCCGCCGGAAGGTGGCCGAGTCCCAGGCGGCCGTGCCGGTGCCGGCCGCCGTCAGGGAGAGTCCGTCGCCCGCCGCTTCCGCGAAGGACGGCCGCGCGGCGAAGAAGGAGCTGCAGAAGATCGAGCGGCAACTGGACAAGCTGTCCGGCCGGGAGAGCACGCTTCACACCCAAATCACCGAAAGCGCCACAGACTTCGAAAAAGTTGCGAAGCTGGACGCTCAGCTTCGTGAACTGGCGACAGAGCGGGACGAGTTGGAGATGCGCTGGCTGGAGCTCGCCGAGGACGCCTGAGCGTCCGCCCCGTTCGCGTAACGGGGGCATCACGGGCCGGTCCTCCCTTGGGAACAGGGGCGGACCGGCGCCTCACTCAGTGCTGTCCGGGTGATAGAAAGAACTCCCGCTCGACTGACGTTGATCTGTGGGATCCACACCCGATTCGCTCCTTTTCGGCGCAGCACGCTGCCGGAATTGCGGGGGAGGCCGGTCGGGACGCGGACCCCGCGTGAAGAGGTATGTGCTGATGACTCAGCCGCCCGACCAGCAGCCGCCGCAGGGCGGTTTCGGCGCTCCGCAGGTCCCTCCGCCGGGGGGCTTCGGTGCCCCGACACCGCCCGCCCAGCCGCCGCAGATGCCGCCGCCTCCGCAGGGGCCGCCGGCGCAGGGTCCGCCCGCGCCGCAGGGCCCCCCGGCCGGGCCGCCGCCCGGATACGGCTATCCCCAGCAGGCTCCGCAGCCCGGCCCCTACGGCTACCCCCAGCAGGCGCCCGGCCCTTACGGCCAGCCGCCCCAGCAGGGTCCTTACGGCCAGCAGCAGGGCCCGTACGGCTATCCGCAGCAGTACCCCGGTGCGCCCACCCCGCCCCCGGGCGGCAAGGGCCCCTTCAAGGGCAGGACCGCTCTCGTCATCGGTGCGGCCGTCGCCGCGCTGCTGGTCATCGGCGGCGGCGTCTATGCCGTTGTCGGGGGTGGCGGCGACGGCGACAAGAAGCCCGTCGCGACCGACAGCAAGCACCCGGTCGAGCCGACCACGTCAGCCGACGTCGACCAGGGCGACGGCAGCGGCGACGGGCGGGCCGGGAACGACGATCTCAACGCCGGTCGCAAAGCGGGCGAGGACAAGGTCCTCTGGCTGAAGACCAACGATGTCGCGCTGCCGCAGAACGGCTCCGAGAACTACGGCATGTGGTTCACCGGTGATGTTGTCGTGAAGGCCATGTACAAGAAGGTCACCGCCTACGGCGTGAACGACGGCAAGGAGAAGTGGAGTGTGCCGATCGCTCACGCGATCTGCGCCGCTCCGCACCAGACCACGCCGGACGGCAAGATCGTCATCGCGTACGAGAGCAATGACACCGACAAGTCCGACTGCAACCAGATGCAGATGATCGACCTGAAGACGGGCAAGGGGGGCTGGAAGAAGCCGATTCCCGAGGAGGGCAGCTTCGACATCATGAGCTCCATGGAGCTCACGATCGCGGGCAACACCGTGACCGCCAGCCGGATGGGTCCCTCCAGCGCCTTCTCGGTGCTGGACGGTCACAAGATCTTCGGGGCGTCCACCGGAGCCTGCAGGCCCAGCGCGTTCGCGGGCGGCGCCAAGCTCATCGCGGTCGAGTCGTGCACCAAGGACAACCAGCCCGCCGCCAGCCAGCAGGTGCAGGAACTGAACCCGGACACCGGCAAGTCGAAGTGGACGTTCGCGCTTCCGGCCGGCTGGGAGGTCAAGAAGGTCTACTCGGTCGACCCGGTGGTCCTCTACTCGACCAACGAGAAGAAGAAGAGCTGGAACATCTCGATCCTCAAGCACGACGGGACCAGGCGCTCCCAGCTGACCACCAAGGACAGCTTCGCGCCGGAGTGCGGTCTGTCGATCATCGAGAGCGATCTGCAGGGCTGCCTCGGTACCGCCGCGGACGCCAACACGCTGTATCTGCCGACCGAGGTGAAGAGCGGCGCGAACGAGATCGTCGCCTTCAACCTGAACACCGGCAAGGAGAAGTGGCGTTCGCCCGCCGCCGCCGACCGCACCATGCTTCCGCTGCGGATGGAGGGATCCAGCCTCGTCGCCTACCAGGAGCCCTCGTACGACGGGGGTGGCGCCGTCGTCAGCATTCCGTCGTCCGGCGGCAAGCCCAAGGTGCTCCTGCAGAACCCGCAGTCGACGGCCGAGATCGAGAACTCCTTCTACTCGAAGTCGGTCTCCTACACGAACGGCCGGCTCTTCGTCATGACCGGACACGTCAGGGGCAAGAAGGGCGACACCACGGAGAAGACCATGATGGCCTTCGGCAAGTGAGCGGTCCCCAGGTCCCACCCTCCCCCTCGACAAAGGCAGAAACACCATGACCCAGCCGCCGCCCCAGCCGCCCGAAGGACCACCGCAGGGGGGCTTCTCCAAGCAGCCCCCGGCCGGTGGCCAGACGCCGCCCCAGCCGCCGGTGCCTCCGCAGATGCCTCCGCAGGCACCGCCGGTCCCGCAGGCCGCTCCGCCCGCCGGGCCGCAGGACGCGCCGCCGTACGGCTATCCGCAGCAGCCGCCCACCGTGCAGGACCCGGCGTACGGCTACCCGCAGGGAGCGCCGCCCGCTCAGCCCGGATACGGCTACCCGCAGAACCAGCCACCGGGGCAGCAGCCCTACGGCTATCCGACCCAGCCGATGCAGCCCCAGCAGGGCGCCCCGGCCGGCGGTGGCGGCGGTGGTTTCACCTTCGGAATCGACGCGAAGATCATCACGGCCGCCGCTGTGGCCATCGTGCTCATCATCGGCGCGGGCTTCGCGTACTCGTCCAGCAAGGGCGACAACGAGCCCAATGTGTCGTCGGCGGGCCCGACCGGCGGATCCGGCACCGGCGGCGCCAAGGGCGGCGGCGGCAAGGAGAAGGCCCCCGCGGACACCAACTCCAAGGTGCTCTTCCAGCTGCCGTATCCCAAGGTCAGCGACGTCACGGGAACCAACGGTTCCTGGACCACGGACACGCTGTATGTGAAGTCCGGGGTCAACGAGGTCGTCGGCTACGACGCGGTGAAGGGCACCCAGACCTGGAAGCTTCCGCTGCCGGGGCCGTTGTGCGCCGCGACCAGCCACGTCAGCAAGGACAACAAGACGGTCATCGCCTTCCAGCCCAAGGTGCCGACCAAGAAGAAGCAGTACTGGGGCTGCAGCGAGATCGCCGCGCTGGACCTCAGCAGCGGCAAGCTGCTCTGGACGAGGTCGGCCAAGGACGGCGACGAGAAGGCAAGCTTCGACGAGGTCACCCTCGGAGGCGGTACGGTCGCGGCCGGCGGCACCGACGGCGGCGCCGCCTGGGACCTCGAATCGGGGGCGGTCCGCTGGGCACCGAAGGCCAGCACCGACCAGTGCGAGGACCGCGGTTACGGCGGCGGGGAGAACCTGGTCGCGGTGCGTGGCTGCGGCGACTACGACAACCCGCAGATCAGTGTGCAGGTCCTGAACCCGAAGTCGGGTGCGCCGACCGCGACGTACAAGATGCCGACGGGTGTGCAGTACGCGCACATCGTCTCCACGAAGCCGCTTGTCGTGGCCGCCGACGTCGGTGACACCGCGGGCGACGGCAGTGGCATCTCGGACTACTTCTCGGTCGACGAGAAGACCGGCACGCTGCGCGCCAGGATCTCCGCCGACGCCGACACCTACGCCGGCAAGTGCGCCAGCACCGAGGTGGAGAGCTGCACCAACCTGGTGGTCGGCAACGACCGGCTGTACGTCCCGACGGAGGAGCACGACGGGACCGGTGACGACGTCGGGCAGACCAACGAGATCGTCGCCTTCGATCTCGCCACCGGCAAACTGGTGAACGGCAAGGCTCCGGCCGGTGCGGGTTACCAGGCGTACCCCGTCCGGATGGACGGCAGCAACGTCATCGCCTACAAGCGGGGCCCCTACGACAAGGGCGGCCAGGTCGCATCCCTCGACGGCTCCACCCTCAAGCAGACGGTCCTGATGAACAACCCGGCCGACGAGTCTGTCCGCCGGGCGGAAGCAGACTTCCTGCCCGACTCCGCGGAGATCCGCTACACCGGCGGGCGGCTCTATCTCGCCGACGATCTGATCAGCGAGGACACCGGCTCATCGGACGACAGGAAGTACCTGGCCATCGGCTTCGGTACGAACTGACCGGCGGATCAGGACGTGGGGGGTGCTGCCCGGACCGGGCGGCACCCCCCACGCGTTTCAGCTCAGGTCGTCGTCGAACGGCGGGTACATCAGCCGCGAGTTGGCGCAGCCGAGCACGGTCGGGCCCTCCATCAGGCAGATCTGGATGGAGGCGGTGCTGATCCAGCCGCCCGGGTCGGCGTAGGTCCTCCACGTCCCGGACGTGCCGGCGCCGGTGCTGATCTCGTGCAGCGGGAAGTAGTGCTTGCCCGCGTCGCCCGTGGTGACCAGCCGGACGGCCACACTGTGGCCGTCCGCGTCGGTGTCCTTCACGGTGAGAGCGAGCGGGTCGAGCTTGTAGGGATTCAGCCGCCACTGTGCCGAGACACTGGCCGTGCCGAAGGACGTCGTGACGGAGGTGGTGGTGACGGTGGACGCGGCTGCCGCCGGGGTCGTACACAGCGGAAGGGCAAGCACCGCGGCAGCGGATACCGCCACGAAGAGGGCACGCCTGACGTTCATATGTTCCCCCCCAAGGGAATTTGCGGTCGAGGTCGGCCGGAAGATTACACCTGTCACCACATGCATGACAGACCATCAAATAGCCCCGATTGCTGTGAATTCGGCAATCCGGGGGGCTTCTGACCAGTAACGCGGGCACAAGGTCGAACAAGCGTGTAGCTTGCCGGGTCAGGAACGCCGGGGAGCCGGGGGGCAGCTCCGGTGCCGGGAAAGTGGGGGATTGCTCCATGAGCGTGCGGCTCATGGTGGTCGACGACCACCGACTGCTCGCCGAGGCGCTCGCCTCGGCACTGAAACTCCGCGGGCACCGGGTGCTCGCGGCGGCCGCGCCCACCGGTGGCGCGGCCGAACTGGTGGTGAGCAGGGCGCCCGAGGTGTGCCTGTTCGGTACGGCGCTGCCCGCCGAACCGGGAGCCTTCGACCCGATCGTCCGGATCAGGCAGGAACGCCCGCAGGTGGCCGTGGTGGTGCTGGGTCCTGTGCCGAGCCCGCGGGGGATCGCCGCGGCCTTCGCCGCCGGAGCTTGCGGATACGTGCGCCACGACGAGCGTATAGAGGGTGTCGAGCGGGCGATGGTGAAGGCCAGGGCGGGGGAGGCGGCGGTCGCCCCGACGCTGTTGCAGGGGGCGTTCGCCGAGCTGCTCAATCCGGTGGCCCAGCCGGACGACGAGGGGCAGCGACTGCTGCAGATGCTCACCCCGCGCGAGGTCGAGGTGCTGGTGCGAGTGGCCGAAGGCGAGGACACGCGGCTGATCGCGGCGGGGATGCGGATCGCGCCGAGCACGGCGCGTACTCATGTCCAGCGGGTGCTGATGAAGCTGGGTGTCGGATCGCGGCTGGAGGCCGCCGCGCTCGCGGCACGTACCGGGCTGCTCGACCGCGCGGCGATGACCGCGGCGGTCTGCGCGGCGGAACCGGGCACGCCGGAGGGGCCGGACCCCGTGGTGTGAGGCCCGGCCCCCTCCGGCGCCGGTTCAGTCCTTCGTATGAAGTGCGGCCGTGTGCTGCTCGTTCGTGTGCCGCTCGGCCGTGTACTGCCCGTCCGTGTGAAGTGCGTCCATGTGCACCCCGTCCGGGGCCGGCGGCGCCGTCGGGCGCAGCTTCAGCCAGATCAGGAAGAACAGTCCGAGTACCAGCATCGCGAGACCTGTCCAGAGGTTGATGTTGATCCCCTGGGCCTTCTTCAGATCGGCGTCGGACGCGGTGATCCCGGCGATGGTCACGATGATTCCGTAGACCACGAACAGGCCGCCGATGATCCGCCGGATGTCGAAGAGGCGGGCCGCGGTCGCGGACTTGCGCTCCAGGTCGGAGACTTCGTTCTGCAGTTCAGACATGGTGGGTGCCTCCGATCAGAGCGAGTAGGGCAGGTAGCACAGGGCGGCGATGACGATCGCGCCCCAGCCGAGCAGGGCGGGCCTGCGGTACCAGGCGTCGTCGCCCTCGGCCGGTGCCTCCGGTGCGTCGGCGGACTCCGTTCCGTACACGAGCCCGGCCAGTTCGGCCTCCGGCTTGGGCGCGGTGAAGAGCGTGACCAGGACCATCACTACGGCGCCGGCCACGAAGCCGACGATCGACGAGACGAAGTTGGCGCCCTGGTCGGTGGGGATGTCGATGATCCCCTGCTTGTAGATCCAGAAGTAATTGACCATCGCGGCGCCGGTGCCCGCGACCAGGCCCCAGACGCCGGACTTCATCGAGGCCCGCTTCCAGAACATTCCGATGATGAACACGACGAACATCGGGACGTTGAAGAAGGAGAACAGCGTCTGGAGGTAGCTCATGATGTTGGAGAAGCTGGCGGCGATGAAGGCGGTGCCGATGGATGCGAGCACGCCGACCGCCGTGATCAGCCGCCCGAAGCGCAGGTAGTACGCGTCCGGCTTGTCCGTCTTGATGTACCGCGCCCAGATGTCCGTGGTGAACACGGTGTTGAACGAGGAGACGTTCGCGGCCATGCCCGCCATGAAGGCGGCCAGCAGGCCGGTCACCGCGATGCCGAGCACACCGTTGGGCAGCAGCTCCTGCATCAATAGCGGGATGGCGTCGTTGTAGGTGAGGTCCGAGCCGGCCGTACCGATCTTCGGGGCGATGACCGCGGCGACCAGGCCCGGGATCATCACCAGGAAGACGATGAAGATCTTCGGGATGGCGGCGATCAGCGGGGTCCGCTGGGCGGCCGACAGGTTCTTCGCGGAGAGCGCGCGCTGCACCTCGGCGAAGTTGGTCGTCCAGTAACCGAACGAGAGCACGAAGCCGAGCCCCAGGATGATCGTCAGCCAGTTGGCGCCCAGCGGGTTGGCCTGGCCGATGGCCGTGCCGCTCCAGGCGGACAGGAAGTTGTGCCCGTGGCTCTTCTCCAGCGTGTCCGACAGGCCGTCCCAGCCGCCGACCTTCTTGAGGCCCAGGATGGTGAGCGGGATCAGCGCGGCGAGGATGACGAAGAACTGCAGCACCTCGTTGTAGATCGCCGAGGAGAGTCCGCCGATGGTGATGTAGATGAGGACGAAGAGGCCCGCGACGACGATCGCGACCCACTGCGGCCAGCCGAGAAGCGCCTCCACGACGATCGACAGGGCGTACAGGTTCACACCCGCGATCAGGATTGCCGCGAAGGCGAAGAGTATGGAGCTCAGCAGATGCGCGGATTTGTCGAATCGCTGCAGCAGGAACTCCGGTACGGAGCGCACCTTCGACTTGTAGTAGAAGGGCATCATCACCAGGCCGAGGAAGACCATGGCCGGGATGGCGCCGATCCAGTACCAGTGGACGACCGCGACGCCGTACTGCGCGCCGGTCGCCGCCATGCCCAGGATCTCGGTCGCGCCGAGATTGGCCGCGACGAAGGCCAGGCCGGTGACCCAGGCGGGCAGAGAGCGCCCGGAGAGAAAGAAGTCGAGGCTGGTCTTCACGCTCGCCCTGGCGGCGAAGCCGATGCCGAGGACCACGACGAAGTAGATCGCCAGGATGGTGTAGTCGAGCCCGTTCGTGGGGAGCCGGAGCCCGTCAGCCAGGTATTGCATGCGTACTCGCTTCGTTGCCAGAACTGATCCTTGCGGAATCTACGCGTCCGTGTTCAGAAAATGAACAGTTCCTTGGTGTTCTTTGTTTGATTGTGATCGGGCTGGTTGTTATGTCCCGATGTAAAGCGCACGCGGGGCCTGTCGGTGGCCCTCTGTGGGAACCCGGTCGGCCCCATTGACTGTGCTGTTGAGTTGTGGTTTGTTGTGTTCGGTTATGTTTGTTAGGAGTGGGCGAGGAGCGCCAGCGTGAAGAAGACATCGACCCGGCTAGCCGACGGTCGTGAGCTGCTCTACTACGACTCCCGGGACGACGCGGTGCGCGAGGCCGTCGACCGGCGCCCGCTCGACCCCGTGGCCACGGCGTCCGAGGTCCGCAGGGATCCACTGCTCGGCGACGCGGTGGCGATCGCCTCGCACCGCCAGGGGCGCACCTACCACCCTCCGGCCGACGAGTGCCCGCTCTGCCCCTCGCGTGAGGGCCGGCTGAGCGAGATCCCGGAGTCCGACTACGACGTCGCCGTCTTCGAGAACCGCTTCCCCTCGCTCGCCGGTGACTCGGGCCGATGCGAGGTGGTCTGCTTCACCTCGGACCACGACGCGTCGTTCGCCGATCTCACCGAGGAGCAGGCCGGTCTGGTCCTGGAGGCCTGGACCGACCGGACCGCGGAGATGGCGGAACTCCCGCAGATCAGGCAGGTGTTCTGCTTCGAGAACCGTGGCGCGGAGATAGGCGTCACCCTCGGCCACCCGCACGGTCAGATCTATGGCTATCCCTTTGTCACCCCGCGCACCGCGCTGATGCTCCGCTCGGCCGAGCACTTCAAGGAGAGCAGCGGCGGACGGAATCTCTTCGACGACGTCATCGCCAGCGAACTGGCGGACGGCTCGCGCGTGGTACTCGACGGTGAGCACTGGGTGGCCTTCGTCCCCTATGCCGCGCACTGGCCGTACGAGGTGCACCTCTACCCGAAGAAGCGCGTTCCCGACCTGCGCTTCCTCGACGACGAGGCGTGCACAGAGTTTCCACAGATGTATCTGGAACTCTTGAGGCGCTTCGACCGGATCTTCGGGGAGGGCGAGCCCCCCACGCCGTACATCGCGGCATGGCACCAGGCGCCCTTCGGTGAGCTGGAGGGCCATCACATCGACCGGGGTGAATTCGCCCTGCATCTCGAACTTTTCACCATTCGCCGTACTTCGGGCAAGCTGAAGTTCCTCGCGGGTTCCGAGTCGGGCATGAACGTCTTCGTGAATGACGTGCCGCCGGAAACCGCGGCCGAGCGACTGCGAGAGGTAGCGAGCGAGTGAGCAAGAAGTATCTGGTCACGGGCGGCGCGGGATATGTGGGCAGCATCGTCGCCGCCCATCTGCTGGAGGCCGGGCACGAGGTGACCGTGCTCGACGACCTCTCCACCGGCTTCCGCGAGGGTGTACCGGCGGGCGCCGCCTTCATCGAGGGCCGTATCCAGGACTCCGCCAGGTGGCTTGACGCCTCCTATGACGGGGTGCTGCACTTCGCGGCGTCCTCCCAGGTCGGCGAGTCGGTCGTCAACCCGGAGAAGTACTGGCTGAACAACGTGGGGGGCACCACCGCGCTGCTCGCCGCGATGCGTTCGGCCGGCGTCCGCACCCTGGTCTTCTCCTCCACCGCCGCGACCTACGGTGAGCCGGAGACCGTGCCGATCAGGGAGAGCGCGCCGACCTCCCCGACCAACCCGTACGGAGCCACCAAGCTGGCCGTCGACCACATGATCAGTGGCGAGAGCGCGGCGCACGGTCTGGCCGCCGTCTCGCTCCGCTACTTCAACGTGGCGGGTGCCTACGGGACGTACGGAGAGCGCCACGACCCCGAGTCGCATCTCATCCCGCTGGTTCTTCAGGTCGCGCAGGGCCGCCGTGACGCGATCTCGGTGTACGGGGACGACTACCCGACCCCGGACGGCACCTGCGTCCGGGACTACATCCATGTCGCGGACCTGGCCGACGCCCATCTGCTGGCCCTGGACGCCGCCGCCGCCGGTGAGCATCTGATCTGCAACCTCGGCAACGGCAGCGGTTTCTCGGTCCGTGAGGTCATCGAGACCGTCCGCAAGGTCACCGGGCACCCGGTCCCCGAGATCGCGGCCGAACGCCGCGGCGGGGATCCGGCCGTGCTCGTCGCCTCCGCCGACACCGCGCGCGAGCGGTTGGGCTGGAGCCCTTCGCGATCCGATCTGGCCGGCATCGTCTCCGATGCCTGGGCTTTCACCCAGAACGAGTTCTCTCAGAACAAGGGAGTTGCTGAGGCATGAGTTTCGAGGAGCTGTACGGATCCGCCCCCGAGGGCACCTGGGCCGCACCCGGCCGGGTGAATCTCATCGGTGAGTACACCGACTTCAACGAGGGTTTCGTGATGCCGCTCGCGCTGCCGCACACCGCGGTCGCGCAGGTCTCCCGCCGCGGCGACGGTGTGCTGAGGCTGTTCTCGGCGGACATCGACGGCGGCGTCGTCCAGCTCCGTGTCGACGAACTCGAGCCGCTCACCAACACCAGCTGGGCCGCCTACCCCGCGGGTGTCGTCTGGGCGCTCCGGGAGGCCGGCCACCCGATAACCGGGGCGGACATCCACCTCAGCTCCACCGTCCCCACCGGCGCCGGCCTCTCCTCGTCCGCGGCGCTCGAGGTCGTCACCGCGCTCGCCCTCAACGATCTCTACGAACTCGGCCTGAACTGCCAGGACCTGGCGGTTGTCGCCCAGCGCGCCGAGAACGCCTTCGTCGGTGTCCCCTGCGGGATCATGGACCAGACGGCCTCGGCCTGCTGCACCGAGGGCCACACGCTGTACCTCGACTGCCGGGACCTCTCGACCCGCCAGGTGCCCTTCGACCTGGCCGCGCAGGGGCTGCAGCTCCTGGTCGTGGACACCCGCGTGAAGCACGCGCTGGGCGACGGCGCGTACGCGGAGCGGCGTGCGGGCTGCGAGGAGGGAGCCCGGACACTCGGCGTTCCCGCCCTGCGCGATGTGCCGTACGAGGAGCTGACCGAGGCCCTCGCCCGGCTGGACGACCCCACGGTCCGGGGCTATGTCCGGCACATCGTCTCCGACAACCACCGGGTCGAGCAGACCATCACGCTGCTCGGCGCCGGTGATGTCCGCGGGGTCGGTCCTGTCCTCACCGAAGGGCACGCCTCGCTCCGCGACGACCTGCTCGTCTCCTGTGCGGAACTGGACCTGGTGGTGGAGTCCGCGAACGCCGGCGGGGCGCTGGGGGCACGGATGACGGGCGGAGGGTTCGGCGGATCCGCGATCGTCCTCGTGGAGGATGCGTACCGGGACGCGGTGTCGAAGTCGGTGACCGAGGCATTCGCGGCGGCCGGTTACGCGGAGCCCCGGATCTTCGTGGCGACGCCGTCCGCCGGGGCGCGCCGGCTGGCCTGACCGAGGGGCCCCGGGCGGTGCGCCCGAAGCCTCCGGCCTCCGCCCGCGGCCCAGTTCTGCAAATTCCCTTCCGTCCTGGCGCCCCCGCCGTACGCTGAGGAACAGCACCGGTGGGGGCCGGTGCCGATCAGGGGGCGAGGCAGTCGGCACGACGCCCCGGGGCGGGGTAGCAGTGGCTTCACGGCGGCGGCCGTGCGACGGCGGCCATCCGTCTTCCGGGCGCCGTACCCGCAACGGACCTGTCCCCTGAAGGACGCAGCGTGGGGGTTCATGTGGTTCGTATCCGGGTTCTTGTGGTCGACGACCATCGCATCTTCGCCGAGTCGCTCGCCGCGGCCCTCGCCGCCGAGCCCGATGTCGATGTCGCGGCGGCCGGCAGCGGTCCCGCCGCGCTGCGATGTCTGGACCGGGCGGCCGCCGAGGGCCGCGGATTCGATGTCATGCTGGTCGACGCCGATCTGGGCATCGCGGCGACCTGGGGGGCCCGTGCGGTCGAGGTCCCCGACAACGGGAACAACGCCCTGGTGGACGGCATCTCACTGGTGGTGGGGGTGCGGGCGGCCCGGCCCAACGTCCGGATCGTGGTGCTCGCCGAGAAGGACGAACCGCGCAGAGCCGCCCTCGCGCTGCAGGCCGGGGCGTCCGGGTGGGTGGCCAAGGACTGCTCGCTGCAACGGCTGCTCGCGGTGCTGCGGGGGGTGCTGCGGGACGAGACGCATCTGCCGCCGGCCCTGCTCACCGGTGTGCTGCGGGAGTTGACCGCGGCCCGTAAGCACCGCACCGAGAGTGAGCGGCTCGTCGAGTCGCTCACCCCTCGTGAGTGCGAGGTGCTGCGGTGCATGGTGGCCGGACTCGGCCGCAAGGCCGTGGCCGAGCGGCTCTTCCTCTCGCCGCACACCGTGCGCACCCATATGCAGAACGTGCTGGGAAAGCTCGGTGTGCATTCCACCCTTGCCGCGGTCGCGCTGGCCAGGAGGGCGGGCGTGGGGCCGGCCGGCCTAGCCGGGGATGTTGTCGAACGGGGCGGTCAACTGGCGTAGCAGATTCGCCAGTTCGCCCCGCTGGCCGCGGGAGAGCTCGGCGAGCAGCGCGCGCTCCTGGGCGAGCAGTCCGGCCAGCGCCTGGTCGGCCCGGTCGCGGCCCTCGGCCGTGAGGCGCACCAGGACGCCACGCCGGTCGCTGGGGTCGGGCAGCCGCTCGACGAGGCTCTTGGTGGCGAGCCGGTCGATGCGGTTGGTCATGGTGCCCGATGTGACCAGGGTCTGGGTGAGCAGTTGCCCCGGCGAGAGCTGGTAGGGGTCGCCGGCCCGGCGAAGTGAGGTCAGGACGTCGAACTCCCAGGGCTCGAGGCCGTGCTCGGCGAAGGCGAGCCGACGGGCCCGGTCGAGATGGCGGGCCAGCCTGGACACGCGGCTGAGCACCTCGAGCGGTTCCACGTCGAGGTCGGGGCGCTCTCGGCGCCATGCAGCGACCAGCCGGTCGACCTCGTCCTCCATGACGATCAGTGTAGAGGGTCCCTCGACATGAAGTCTCTTGAATGCAACTATCTTGACATCGAGATAAATGTGGGGGAATGCTTGCTCCCATGACCGCACCCACCTGGGATCCGCAGCAGTACCTGCGCCACGCGGACCATCGCACCCGCCCCTTCCACGACCTGCTCGGCCGCATCACCGGCACTCCCGCCCGCATCGCCGACCTCGGCTGCGGAGCAGGGAACGTCACCGCGCTGCTCGCCGGACGCTGGCCACAGGCCCGTATCACCGGCTACGACAACTCCCCGCAGATGCTGGAACAGGCCCAGCGGTACGCGAGCCCGCTGCTCGACTTCGCACCGGCGGACGCCGCGACCTGGGCCCCCACCGAGACCTACGACCTCATCGTCTCCAACGCGCTGCTCCAGTGGGTGCCCGGTCACGCGGACCGCTTCCCCCGCTGGCTCGGCACACTCGCCCCCGGCGGCACCTTCGCCTTCCAGGTGCCCGGCAACTTCACCGCCCCCAGCCACACGATCCTCGCCGAGCTGCGCGAATCCCCGCGCTGGAAACCCCGGCTGTCCGGCGTCGGCGACCGTACGGCGGCGGTCCTGGAGCCCGGCGACTACCTCACCCGCCTCAGCGACCTCGGCTGCGACACCGACGTCTGGGAAACCACCTATCTCCAGCTGCTGACCGGCGACGACCCGGTACTCGACTGGGTCAAGGGCACCGCACTGCGCCCCGTGCTCACCGCACTGGCGGACGACCCGCAGGCGACGGCCGGCTTCCTCGCCGAATACCGCGACCTGCTCCGCGCGGCCTATCCGCCCGGCCCGCACGGCACGGTCTTCCCGTTCCGCCGGATCTTCGCCGTCGCGCGGCGGGGGAAGCGATGATCGCCGCCTTCGACCACGTCCAGCTCGCCGCACCGCCCGGCACCGAGGACGAACTGCGTGCGTACTACGCAGACGCGCTGGGTATGACGGAGATCCCCAAGCCGCCCGTCCTGGCCGCCCGCGGCGGCTGCTGGTTCCAGGCGGGCCCCGTCCAGCTGCACCTCGGCATGGATCGGGACCACCGCCCGTCGGTGAAGGCCCACCCGGCGCTGCGCGTCGCCGGTATCGAGGCATACGCGGAACGCATCGCCGCCCGCGGCGCCCGGGTCCAGTGGGACACGGACCTGCCGGGACACCGCCGCTTCTACTCCTGGGATCCGGCGGGCAACCGCATCGAATTCCTGGAGCCGGCCGCCGGCTGATCTCAGCGGCCGGCCCGTCCGTACGCGCCGGGCGTCGTGCCGAACGCACTACGGAACGTCTGGATGAACGCGCTCGGGCCGCTGTACCCGCACGCACCGGAGACCGCGGTGACCGGGGCGCCGGCGGGGTGAGGCGGTCCCGGGCGCCGTCACACAGCGTGACCTGCGCCCGGGGCGCCCCAGGAATCGTCCGCCGTCAGCTCTTGCGGTGGCCTATCAGCCGCGGTTTGGGTTCCAGGTTCTCCAGGCCGTGCCAGGCCAGATTCACCAGATGAGCCGCCACCTCGGCCTTCGGCGGCTTGCGGACGTCCAGCCACCACTGGCCGGTCAGCGCGACCATGCCGACCAGTGCCTGGGCGTAGAGCGGGGCCAGCTTCTGATCGAAGCCGCGGGCCTTGAACTCGCTGCCCAGGATGTCCTCCACCTGAGTGGCGATATCGCTGATCAGCGAGGCGAAGGTGCCGGTCGACTGCGCCACGGGGGAGTCCCGCACCAGAATGCGGAAACCGTCCGTGTACTCCTCGATGTAGTCGAGCAGCGCGAAGGCGGCCTGCTCGCACAGTTCCCGCGGGTGGCCCGCGGTCAGCGATCCCGTGACCAGGTCGAGCAGCTGGCGCATCTCGCGGTCGACCACCACCGCGTACAGGCCCTCCTTGCCGCCGAAGTGCTCGTACACCACCGGCTTGGAGACCCCCGCCTTCGCGGCGATCTCCTCCACCGACGTGCCTTCGAAGCCCTTCTCGGCAAAGAGGATGCGGCCGATGTCGAGCAGCTGTTCGCGGCGTTCCTTTCCGGTCATACGGACCCGGCGGGCACGCCGTGACACGGTCGGCCGGCGCTTGTCACCACTGGTACTGCTGCCTTCGATCGCCACGTCTGCCATCATGCCGTTTCTGTGAGCTCGCTCTTGCGCCGGGCATCGATACGGGAAGCGGACGGCCAGCGCACGTTGTACGCCCACCCCAGCTGCTCGAACCAGCGGATCAGGCGAGCGCTGGAGTCCAGCTGGCCGCGCAGGACGCCGTGCCGTGCGGATGTCGGGTCCGCGTGGTGCAGGTTGTGCCAGGACTCGCCGCAGGAAAGGACCGCGAGCCACCACACATTGCCCGAACGGTCACGCGACTTGAACGGGCGCTTGCCCACCGCGTGGCAGATCGAGTTGATCGACCAGGTGACGTGGTGCAGCAGAGCGACCCGCACCAGCGAGCCCCAGAAGAACGCGGTGAACGCACCCCACCAGGACATCGTCACCAGACCGCCGACCACCGGCGGAATCGCCAGCGAGAGCATCGTCCAGTAGATGAAGTTCCTGGAGATCCAGCGGATCGCCGGATCCCCGACCAGGTCAGGGGCGTACTTGTGCTGCGGTGTCTGCTCCTCGTCGAACATCCAGGCCATGTGCGCCCACCACAGCCCCTTCAGCAGGGCCGGCAGGGTCTCCCCATAGCGCCATGGAGAGTGCGGGTCGCCCTCGGCGTCCGAGAACTTGTGATGCCTGCGGTGGTCGGCCACCCAGCGGACGAGGGGACCCTCGACCGCGAGTGACCCCATGACCGCCAGAACGAGGCGCAGCGGGCGCTTCGCCTTGAACGAACCATGGGTGAAATACCGGTGGAAACCGATCGTGACGCCATGGCAGCCGATGTAGTACATCGCCACCAGCAGTCCGAGGTCCAGCCAGCTCACGCCGCCGAAAGTCCAGGCGAGCGGAATCGCCGCGAGCAGGGCCAGAAACGGCACCACGATGAAGAGCAGGAGGGTGATCTGCTCGATGGAGCCTTTTTTGTCTCCGCCGAGCGTCGCGGAGGAACCGGAGGGTGTATCGCTCCGGGCGTCGTCGATCAGATCGGGGCCATTGGTCATAGGGACGTCCCCTGTGGGGTGAGGAAAGCGGCTGATGCCGGGCTACGGTTCCGTAACCTACGGCCTCGTAAGTATGTCAGCGAGCGGCCTCACAGCAAGGGCACCACAAAGGGCCGCGGGTGAAGCGGCGAGGCGGACACCTATCCTGGACCCGTGTCGTCGGACAGCGCGGTCCGTTCTGTGACTTCTGGGGCTTCACCCCAGACCCCCCTTTGCCAGTCGTGCCAACACTGCAAGGAGCCGCACCTGTGAGCAGTGCCGACCTGACCCCCGCCCCCTCCGCCAGCACCGAGCTGCGCGCCGATATCCGCCGCCTCGGGGACCTCTTGGGCGAGACCCTCGTACGCCAGGAGGGCCCCGAACTCCTGGAGCTGGTCGAACGCGTCCGCGCCCTCACCCGCGAGGACGGCGAAGCAGCCGCCGCGCTGCTCGGGGACACCGGTCTGGAGACCGCAGCCAAGCTGGTTCGCGCCTTCTCCACCTACTTCCACCTCGCGAACGTCACCGAGCAGGTGCACCGCGGACGCGAGATGCGCGCCGTGCGCGCCGCCGAGGGCGGACTGCTCGCCCGCACCGCGGACCGCCTCAAGGACGCCGACCCCGAACACCTGCGCGAGACGGTCAAGCACCTCAATGTGCGCCCCGTCTTCACCGCGCACCCCACAGAGGCCGCACGGCGCTCCGTGCTGAACAAGCTGCGGCGCATCGCCGAGCTCCTCGAGACCCCCGTCATCGAGGCCGACCGGCGCAGGCACGACCTGCGGCTGGCCGAGAGCATCGACCTCATCTGGCAGACGGACGAACTGCGGGTGGTACGCCCCGAGCCCGCCGACGAAGCCCGCAATGCCATCTACTACCTCGACGAGCTGCACGCCGGCGCCGTCGGCGACGTCCTCGAGGACCTGGCGGCCGAACTCGAAAGGGTCGGCGTCGAGCTGCCCCCGGGCACCCGCCCGCTCTCCTTCGGTACCTGGATCGGCGGTGACCGCGACGGCAACCCCAACGTCACACCCGCGGTGACCTGGGAAGTGCTGATCCTCCAGCACGAGCACGGCATCACCGACGCCATCGACCTCATCGACTATCTGCGCGGTCTGCTGTCGAACTCCATCCGCTACACCGGCGCCACCGAGGAACTGCTCACCTCCCTCCAGCGCGACCTGGAGCGGCTGCCCGAGATCAGCCCCCGCTACAAGCGCCTCAACGCCGAGGAGCCCTACCGGCTCAAGGCCACCTGCGTCCGGCAGAAGCTCGTCAACACCCGCGAACGCCTGGCCAAGGGCACCGCTCACGAGGACGGCCGTGACTACCTCGGCACCGCCGAGCTGCTCGCCGACCTCACCCTCATCCAGACCTCACTGCGTGAGCACCGGGGCGGGCTCTTCGCGGACGGCCGGATGGACCGCACCATCCGCACCCTCGCCGCGTTCGGGCTCCAGCTCGCCACCATGGACGTACGCGAGCACGCCGACGCCCACCACCACGCGCTCGGACAGCTCTTCGACCGGCTCGGCGAGGAGTCCTGGCGCTACGCCGACATGCCCCGCGACTACCGGCAGAAGCTCCTCGCCAAGGAACTCAGGTCGCGCCGCCCGCTGGCCCCCACCCCGGCACCGCTGGACGCCGCGGGTGAGAAGACCCTCGGCGTCTTCCACACCATCACACAGGCCTTCGAACGCTTCGGGCCCGAAGTCATCGAGTCGTACATCATCTCGATGTGCCAGGGCGCCGACGACGTCTTCGCCGCCGCGGTCCTCGCCCGCGAAGCCGGACTGATCGACCTGCACGGCGGCTGGGCCAAGATCGGCATCGTGCCGCTCCTCGAGACCACCGACGAACTCCGCGCCGCCGACGTCATCCTCGACGAGATGCTCGCCGACCCGTCGTACCGCAAGCTCGTCTCGCTGCGCGGTGATGTCCAGGAAGTGATGCTCGGCTACTCCGACTCCTCCAAGTTCGGCGGCATCACCACCAGCCAGTGGGAGATCCACCGCGCCCAGCGCCGGCTGCGCGACGTCGCCCACCGCTACGGCGTGCGCCTGCGGCTGTTCCACGGCCGCGGCGGCACCGTGGGCCGAGGCGGCGGCCCCTCGCACGACGCGATCCTCGCCCAGCCCTGGGGCACCCTGGAGGGCGAGATCAAGGTGACCGAGCAGGGTGAGGTCATCTCCGACAAGTACCTGGTCCCCGCGCTCGCCAGGGAAAACCTGGAACTGACCGTCGCCGCCACACTCCAGGCATCCGCACTCCACACCGCGCCCCGGCAGTCCGACGAGGCACTGGCCCGCTGGGACGCCGCCATGGAGGTCGTCTCCGAGTCGGCCCACACCGCGTACCGCAAGCTGGTCGAGGACCCCGACCTGCCCGCGTACTTCTTCGCATCGACACCCGTGGACCAGCTCGCCGAACTGCACCTCGGCTCACGCCCCTCCCGGCGCCCCGACTCGGGCGCGGGCCTCGACGGACTCCGCGCCATCCCGTGGGTCTTCGGCTGGACCCAGTCCCGGCAGATCGTGCCCGGCTGGTTCGGTGTCGGCTCCGGCCTCAAGGCGCTCCGCGAAGCCGGGCTGGACCCCGTCCTGGACGAGATGCACGAGCAGTGGCACTTCTTCCAGAACTTCATCTCCAACGTCGAGATGACCCTGGCCAAGACCGACCTGCGGATCGCCCGCCACTACGTCGACACCCTCGTGCCCGATGAGCTCAAGCACGTCTACGCCGACATCGAGGCCGAACACGAGCTCACCGTCCGCGAGGTACTGCGGATCACCGGCGGCCAGAAGCTGCTCGACTCCCACCCGGTGCTCCAGCAGACCTTCGGCATCCGCGACGCCTACCTGGACCCGATCTCCTACCTCCAGGTCTCCCTGCTCGCCCGTCAGCGGGCAGCTGCCGAGCGCGGCGAGGAACCGGACCCCACCCTCGCCCGGGCTCTGCTCCTCACCGTCAACGGAGTGGCCGCCGGTCTGCGCAACACCGGCTGATCCACCGACGGACCCCAGCGCCCCGCCCCCCGCGCCGCATCCCGGCGTGAGCGGCGGGGCGCACCCGTGTCCCGCCCCGTGTCACACTCCGCACCGCCCCGGACCGGCCTCGCCGCGCCACTGGTCCTGACCGGCGCCGCGTCCGGAGTCAACAACGCACTGGGGCAGGTCGGTTCAGTCATCGCCGGAGCCGTCATCGGCGCCCTACTGCGGAGCCGTCTCGCACGGATGAGTCCATGCGGGCGCGGACCCCCACACCCCACGGTCCGACGGCTCAGAGCACCGCGAAAGCCGCCACCAGCAGCGCCGCGCCCGCGACCCCGGCCGCCCAGGCCGTACGCGACATCCGCAGACCACCGGCGATCACCAGCGCCGCGAGCACCAGCGCCCCACCGAACGGCACCCAGGCATGCAGCATCCCGGCCGTCCCCGTCCGTATCGCCTCGTCCGATCCCGGACGCACCACCACGGGCAGCCGCTCACCCTTGCGTACCGCGGTCGACTCATCGATCCGCAGCCCGGGATGCGGCGCCGAATCCGCCGACGGCACATAGCGCCCGGTACAGACGTCCCGCTCGCAGGAACTCACCGTCAGAGTGCCGTGATCACGGCCCTTCGACAGGATCACATGCTGCGCCGTCCCCCATGACGACCAGAACCCGGCGACAAGGATCAGCGCCGCGACACAGCCCATCGCTGCCCGGCTCGCATACAGGAGGACGCCATGACTCCGCTTCATGGGGCGCGATCCTTGGCCATAGGGCCACGTCAGGTCAACTCGGGTCGGAGGGGACCACGCCGGCCGTCAGCTGTTGTACGCCGTCTGCGCCCGCTCGAGGCCACCGGTGATCAGCGCCTCGACCGCGTCCGCCGCACGGTCCACCAGATAGTCGAGCTCCTTGCGCTCCGCGGACGAGAAGTCCTTCAGAACGAAGTCCGCCACCTGCATCCGGCCCGGCGGGCGCCCGATGCCGAACCGCACCCGGTGATAGTCCGGCCCCAGCGATCTGGTCATCGACTTCAGACCGTTGTGACCGTTGTCGCCGCCGCCCAGCTTCAGCCGCAGCGCACCGTAGTCGATGTCCAGCTCATCGTGGATCGCCACGATGTTCGCCGTCTCCACCTTGTAGAAGTCCCGCAGCGCGGTCACCGGACCACCCGAGAGATTCATGAACGACATCGGCTTCGCGAGCACCACCCGGCGGTTCGCCGGCCCGGGCGGGCCCACCCTGCCCTCGACGACCTGCGCCCGCGCCTTGTGCGACTTGAACCTGCTCCCGATACGCCCGGCCAGCAGATCAGCCACCAGGAAACCGGCATTGTGACGGTTGGCCGCGTACTCGGGCCCGGGATTGCCCAGGCCCACGATGAGCCACGGCGCGGACGGATCGGTCGTCATCTGCACGTCTCCCTGAGAACAGCCGGTGAACAGCAGGCCGCCGCCCGCGCCTGATGGCGCGGGCGGCGGCCGAACGAGAAATCGCTCAGGGCCTGGCTCAGGCCTCGGCACCCTCGGCCGTGGCGGCGTCGGCGTCAGCAGCCGGCTCCTCGGCCTGCGCGGCCACGATCTGGATGACGACCGCGTCCTCGTCCATGTCCAGAACGGTGCCGGACGGCAGCGTGATGTCCTTCGCGAGGATCGAGTCGCCCGCGTCCAGACCCTGGACCGAGACGGTGACCGACTCGGGGATGTGGGTGGCCTCGGCCTCGACGGTCAGGGTGTTGAGCACGTACTCCAGCAGGTTCGCACCCGGCGCCAGGTCGCCCTCGGCGTGCACCGAGACCTCGACGGTGACCTTCTCGCCCAGCTTGACCGCGAGCAGGTCGACGTGGGTCAGGGTGCGCTTGATCGCGTCACGCTGAACAGCCTTCGGGATGACCAGCTCGGTACGGCCGTCGATGTCCAGGCTGAGCAGGGCGTTGGCGGTCTTCAGCGCCATCATCAGCTCGTGACCCGGAAGGGAGATGTGAACCGGCTCGGCACCGTGGCCGTAGATGACCGCGGGAACCTTGTTCGCGCGACGGGTCTGGCGGGCGGCGCCCTTGCCGAACTCGGTACGGACCTCAGCAGTGAGCTTGACCTCAGCCATGTGGCACTCCTCGTAGATGAAATGACGAAAACAGACGGGTCACCCGGCCACGAACCGCGGCCTGCTACGAAGAGCGCGTCGATAACGGAGCCCCGTACGCAAACGTACGGCCTCCCTCGCCGAGCAACTCCGTGAGTCTACCCGGCGAGGGAGGCCGTACTGAAATCGATCTAGGTCGAACCGGCTCGTTACGCCTGCTCCTCGAAGAGGCTCGTCACCGAACCGTCCTCGAACACCTCGCGCACCGCCCGCGCGATGGTCGGCGCCATCGAGAGCACCGTGATCTTGTCGAGCTCGAGGTTGCCCGGGTCGGGCAGCGTGTTCGTGAAGACGAACTCGCTCACCTTCGAGTTCTTCAGCCGGTCGGCGGCCGGACCCGACAGCACACCGTGGGTGGCCGTCACGATCACGTCCTCCGCGCCGTTGGCGAAGAGTGCGTCGGCGGCCGCGCAGATGGTGCCACCGGTGTCGATCATGTCGTCCACCAGCACGCAGACGCGGCCCTTCACCTCACCGACCACCTCGTGCACGGTGACCTGGTTGGCGACGTCCTTGTCCCGGCGCTTGTGCACGATCGCCAGCGGCGCACCGAGACGGTCGCACCAGCGGTCGGCGACCCGCACCCGGCCGGCGTCCGGTGAGACGATGGTGAGCTTCTGCCGGTCGACCTTGGCGCCCACGTAGTCCGCGAGTATCGGCAGCGCGAACAGGTGGTCCACCGGGCCGTCGAAGAAGCCCTGGATCTGGTCGGTGTGCAGATCGACCGTGAGGATACGGTCGGCGCCCGCGGTCTTCATCAGGTCCGCGATCAGACGCGCCGAGATCGGCTCGCGACCACGGTGCTTCTTGTCCTGGCGGGCATAGCCGTAGAACGGCACGATCACCGTGATGCTGCGGGCCGAGGCCCGCTTCAGCGCGTCGATCATGATCAGCTGTTCCATGATCCACTGATTGATGGGGGTCGTGTGGCTCTGCATCAGGAAGCAGTCCGCACCACGGGCCGACTCCTGGAAGCGGACGTAGATCTCACCGTTCGCGAAGTCGAAGGCCTTGGTCGGCACCAGATCGACACCCAGTGTGGATGCGACCTCCTCGGCCAGCTCGGGGTGGGCGCGGCCGGAGAAGAGCATCAGCTTCTTCTCGCCGGTCGTCTTGATCCCGGTCACAGCACAGTCTCCTCAGACGTGTTGATTGCTGCTGGGCGAGCCAGCCGGCGGTATGTAACCCCGGGGTTGCCCCCGGGCCCCTGTCCGTAGGTCAAGGGGCGTGCGTCTATCACGGTACGCGCAGATGAACGTGACTGAATCCGGTCAGCTTTCGCCGCCGGACCCCTCCGACGCGGACTGAGCGGCCTGCGCTGCCGCACTTCCGGGGCGCTTGCGGGCCACCCAACCGTCGATATTCCTTTGCTGGCCCCGGGCGACGGCCAGTGCCCCGGCCGGCACATCCTTCGTGATCACCGAGCCGGCCGCGGTGTAGGCACCGTCCCCGACCGTGACAGGCGCCACAAACATGTTGTCCGAACCGGTCCGGCAGTGCGACCCGACCGTGCTGTGATGTTTGTCCTGACCGTCGTAGTTCACGAACACGCTGGCGGCACCGATGTTGGTGTACTCGCCGATCGTCGCGTCGCCGACATACGACAGGTGCGGCACCTTCGTGCCCTCGCCGATCGTGGCGTTCTTGGTCTCCACGTACGTCCCGATCTTGCCCTTGGCGCCGAGCTTCGTCCCCGGACGCAGATAGGCGAAAGGACCGACGGTCGAGTGCTCACCGACCTCCGCGCCGTCTGCCACCGTGTTGTCCACCCGCGCGAATCTGCCGACCGTGGTGTCGGTCAGCCGCGAATTGGGGCCGACCTCCGCGCCCTCCGCGAGATGAGTGGCGCCGAGCAGCTGGGTGCCCGGGTGGATGACGGCGTCCCGCTCGTAGGTCACGGTCACGTCGATGAACACCGATGCCGGGTCCACCACGTTCACCCCGGCCAGCATCGCCTGCTCCAGCAGCCGGGTGTTCAGCAGTGCGCGCGCCTGGGACAGCTGCAGCCGGTTGTTGATGCCGACGATCTCCCGGTGGTCCCCGGCGACCGACGCGCCGACCCGGTGTCCGGCCTCGCGCAGGATCCCCAGCACATCGGTGAGGTACTCCTCGCCCTGGCTGTTGTCCCTGCGCACCTTGCCCAGCGCGTCGGCGAGCAGCCGCCCGTCGAAGGCGAACACACCCGAGTTGATCTCCCGGACCGCCAGCTGGCCCTCGGACGCGTCCTTGTGCTCGACGATGGCGGTCACCGCACCGCTCGCGTGGTCCCGGACGATCCGCCCGTAGCCGGTGGCGTCCGGCACCTCGGCCGTCAGCACCGTCACGGCGTTGCCGTCGGCGGTATGGGTCGCGGCGAGGGAGGCCAGGGTCGTGCCGGTGAGCAGCGGTGTGTCCCCGCAGACGACGACCACGGTGCCGTCGGGCTCGGCGCCCAGCTCCTCGAGAGCCATCCGGACCGCGTGCCCCGTGCCGTTCTGCTCGTGCTGCACCGCGGTGCGTACGCCGGGGTCGATGTCGCCGAGGTGAGTGCTGACCCGCTCCCGCTCATGCCCGACGACCACGACGAGCTGCTCGGGCTCCAGCTCGCGGGCCGCGGCGACCACATGGCCGACGAGCGAGCGCCCGCTGATCTCGTGCAGGACCTTCGGAGTCGCCGACTTCATGCGGGTGCCCTCACCCGCTGCGAGTACGACGACCGCTGCCGGCGGGGTCTCCCCTGTCCGAGCGGAGCCGAGAACTTGGGGAGGATTCGCACTCACGGTGATGCCCTTCGGCTTCGGGTGATGGACAACCGAAGGATACCGGGGCGTTTCCGGGCGGAAATGGGGGCGGGTCCTGACTGGTGACGGTCAGGACCCGCACGGTGGCTCCCCCACCAGGATTTGAACCTGGACATACGACACCAAAAATCGCAGTGCTGCCTGATTACACCATGGGGGATGGAACCCGTATCAACCGGACTTTTGGTCAGGTTGCCGGACTGGCGCTTAACACTATGCCGTACCTCCAGCCCTCAATGCGACGACAAAGGCTGGCGCTCTTGTTTACGCGGATGGTCAAGCACCCGTGGTAGCCGACGCCGGTGTTCTGGCGGTTGGTCTGCGGCTTGTGCTTCTTGAGCGTCGCCTTGCCGAATGTGCTGCCTTCGCCGACGAGTTCAGCCCAGAACTGTTCGGCTGCCGGCACATCTGCGGATTCATGGATGTGTCCATGGAACCGCAGGTGACCTGTGCCGACGTCGAGCAGGCGTAGCCATGCGAGGAAGGTGTTGATCATGTCCGGGTCGCTGTTGATGAACGTCACGCGCTCCTGTCCCCCGTGGGCTTTGGTTCCTTCGGCCCAGTGGAGGCTGACGCCGACCAGGAACAGTTCTCGTTTGCTCAGGGGGCCGATCTCTGCCGCCGCGTCGCGCTTGGTTTGCTGCCGTTCGACTTCTCCGGCTGGTGAAGGGCGGCCCGGCATTGAGGAGGTCGTTGTTAAAGATCTTCAGGCGGTCGCGGATCTGGCGCCGGCTCAGGCCCTCCCGCCGCAAGGTGATCGCCTGTTCCCGAAGTGCCTCGAAGTCGCCGTACTTGCTGCTGATTTCCGTCACATCACGAGCTTCGTCCTGAATGCCAGTGTTTGGTTCGAAAGCCTGGGCGATTCACCAGTTCGAGTGGCAGCCTCGTATCGCACGTAACCTCCCGCAATGAAACACGTGGGCTGAACGGGCCCCCGCCCGTACGCTGGACGGCATGAGCGCAACGGGGGCGAACGACGCCACGGCTACGGGACTGACCGCCCGTGGCTGGTGGTGGTGGGAACGGCGGCGAAGTGCCGCGCTGGATGTGGGGCTGGCCGTGGTGTCGGCCCTCGAGTGTGCGTTGGAGGGTGTCGACTTCTCGGGGCAGGCCGGGCTGCCCGTGCCGGTCGGTGTGGTGTTCGGGCTGCTGGCCGGGACGGTGCTGGTGCTGCGGCGACGGTGGCCGATCGCGGTGGTGCTGGTGTCGATCGCGGTCACGCCGGCCGAGATGGGTGTCCTGATGGGCATCGTCGCCCTCTACACGCTCGCGGCGTCGGACATGCCGCGCCGGCTGACCGGTTCGCTGACCGCGATGGCGATGGTCGGGACGCTGATTGTGACGTTCGTGCGGTTGCGGCACGGAATCGGCACCGACGAGGACGACCCCGGCATGCTGTTCGTGGTGCTCGGCTCGGTGTTCATGTCGCTGGGGCTGACGGCGCCTCCGGTGCTGCTGGGGCTCTATATAGGGGCGCGCAGGCGGCTGATGGAGAGTCTGCGGGAGCGTGCGGACAGCCTGGAGCGTGAGCTGTCACTGCTGGCCGACCGGGCCGAGGAGCGTGCCGAGTGGGCACGTACCGAGGAGCGGACCCGGATCGCGCGGGAGATGCATGACGTCGTCGCGCACCGGGTGAGCCTGATGGTGGTGCATTCGGCCGCGTTGCAGGCGGTCGCGTTGAAGGATCCCGCGAAGGCGGTGAGGAACGCTGCGCTGGTGGGGGACATGGGGCGGCAGGCGTTGACGGAGTTGCGGGAGATGCTCGGGGTGCTGCGTTCGGGGGAGCCGGTGCGGGCGCCTGTCGCGGTGCCGTTGGCCGCTGTCGCTGCTGCCGCGGCCGCGGCAGCAGCCGCGGCGGGGGAGGACGGGCCATGTCTCGATGAGCTCGAGGTGCTGGTCGGGCAGTCGCGAGCCGCCGGGATGGTGGTGGAGCTGTTGGTGGAGGGCGAGGTGGGGGCCTACGGCGCGCTGGTCGAGCAGACCGCGTACCGGGTGGTCCAGGAGGCGCTCACCAATGTGCACAAGCACGCGGCTGGGGCGAAGACCTGGGTGCGGCTTGCGCACAGGGGAGCCGAGGTGGCGATGCAGGTGGAGAACGGGCCTTCGGACGCGGGGGTGGCCGATGCGGGGCTGCCCAGCGGGGGGAACGGTCTGGTCGGCATGCGGGAGCGGGTGACCGCGCTGGGCGGGGTATTCGTCTCGGGGCCCACCGATGCCGGTGGATTCCGGGTGTCGGCGGTGCTGCCGGACCAGTCGTCCGCTTGATGCTGACGCGTGGGCCGTCCGGTCGGAACCGCCGGTCCCGGTCGGGCGTGGCGGCCCCCCCTGCCGGGCCGGGTCAGCCGGCGCCCAGGCGGATGGGCTGGAGGCCGTTGACGAGGGTGCCGAGCCCCTGGTCGATGTCCTTGCCGAGGTACCAGTCGCCGGTGTGGTCGATGCTGTAGACGCGGCCGTCCGCGTCGATCGCGAGCAGCGCCTGGCTCTGGCCTTCCTCGCCGAGCGGTGCGATCTCGGTGCCGAGGGCGCGGCCGAGGTCGGCGAGGGTGCGGGCGAGATGGAGCCCGGCGAGCGGGTCGATGCGGACCGGGGCGGGCGCGGTCTGGCGGCCGGGGGTGGGGCCGGTGATGTGGAGTCCGCCGAACTCGGCCCAGGCTTCGACGGCGGCGGGGAAGACCGAGTGGCGGTGGCCGGCGGGTGAGACGTGGGCGCGCAGTGCGTCGGCCCATTGTTCGGCGCATCGGATGTCCCAGCGGCCCGGTTGCCAGCCCGCCTGGCGCAGTGCGGCGTCGACGGCGTCGGGGAAGCGGGTGCTCGGTGCGTCCGACGGGTGCGGCTCCATCTGCGGTGGTTCAGCCCTTCTCGGTGGTGGGGTCGACGGCGCGTACGCCGAAGTGGGCGAGCATCGCCGAGCAGGAGCGGCAGGGTGGGGCGTAGCTGCCGTGCAGTGGGTCCCCGTCCTCGCGGATGCGCCGTGCGGTGATCTTGGCGTGTTTCAGGGTACGGCGGGCTTCGCCGTTGGTGAGGGGTTTGCGGGCGGCTCGTTTGGAGCGGGCGGCGTCGGTGGCGGTGACGTGGCGGGAGAGCAGGATCGCCTCGGGGCAGCGTCCGGTGAAGCGCTCCCGCTGGCTGTTGGTGAGGGTGGCGAGGAAGTCCTGGACGAGTGGGTGGAGCGCGGGGGGCTGGTCGGCCTTGCCCGCGGTGGAGGTGAGGGTGTCGGCGCCGCGTACGGAGAGCGCGGCGGCGACCGTGGGCAGGATGCCGTCGCGCCGGTGGCGCAGTTGTGGTGGCCGGGACTCGTTGCTGCTCCAGCGCAGGCGTGGATCGCCCGACGGTCCGGTCTGTGGTGACTGTGTGGTGTGCATGGCAGTGGTACCCCTCCCACCCCGCAGTGGCTGCTGCTGGTGTTACGCCCGCGAGTTGCGTGGGTCAGCCTGCCAAATGGGGCCGGTGGTGCGGAAGCTGGGGCATTGGATCGGTGTGTTGCGTCGGCTCGTCGTCACCCGAACGTGACAGTCCGTTACTGCGATGGAGGTGCGGGTCGCTGTCTTGCCCCAGCGCATAGGCTGTCGTCACCAAGCCATTCGCAGCAGGGGGCAACCGCCATGACGACAGGTCGGCTCGGGCAGCAAGCCGCGCCACCGAATGCGGCCTACACCGGGCAGCTCGTGAATTTCCCGGACCCGGTCAGGGCTGCGCGCCACCCCCGTGGTGTGCGGGTGGACGGGAACGGGTTTCCGGTTTTCTCACCGTATGCGCGTGCCGCCGCCGAGATCGCCGAACCCCCCGAGGGGTTCGGCGTCGACGAACTGCGGCTGACGGACTATGTGTCGGCCAACGCGGCGCTTTCCGCTTCGGGGCACGAGTTGTGGGACACGGTTCCGGAGGTGGCGACTCCGCACGGCTGGACGTGGCATCACGTGCCGGGCGGGCGCCGGCTCGAACTGGTTCCCGTCGAGGTGAAGGCGCTGCTGCGGCATCACGGCGGGCTTGCGACGGCGGCGGTCGACCAGTCGAAGCGGGGCACGCGTCCGCTGCAGGACACCCGCCCCGTCCACTTCGGGCTGCCGAAGGGCTCGGTGGCGGTCGGCGAGCAGCTGGTTCTCGGTGCGGAGGAGGATCTGGGGTACCGGCTTCCCGGTGCCTACCGTTCGTTCCTGAAGGCGGCGGGCGGTTGTGCTCCGGTGGGTACGGCCCTCGACGCGGAGTTGGGCCTGCTGGTGGACCAGCCGTTCTTCACGGTGCGGGACCAGGCCGCGATGAACGATCTGGTGTATGTGAACAAGTGCCTGCGGGACCATCTGACCAAGGACTACCTCGGTGTCGGATTCGTCCAGGGCGGTCTGCTGGCGGTGAAGGTCAAGGGCGGCGGGACCGGGTCGGTCTGGTTCTGCGCCTACGACGACGCCCGTGACGGGGACGACTGGCCGCCGGCGGAGCGGGTGGAACGGCTGTTGCTGCCGTGTGGCGACGACTTCGATGCGTTCCTGGACCGGCTCGCGGGCAATCCGCCGGAGCTGGAGACGGTGGCGAATCTGATGGTGGATGGTGGCTTCGCGCAGGCCGTCCCGGTCTCGGCCGAGGGGTGATGAACCGATGGTGACGTTTGCGCAGGCGCAGGAGCGCGCGGAGGAGTGGGTCAACGGGGATGTGCCCGCGTATCAGCACCGCGAGGTGCGGGTGCGGGAGTTCGACCTCGGTTTCGTGGTGTGGGCGGAAGACCGTGCGGACGGTCCTTCGGGCGGTGGTGGCCGGCAGCGTCTGGTGATCGCGCGGGACAGTGGTGAGGCGACGCTGTGGCCGGGACTGCCGGTGGGCGAGGTGGTCCGCCGTTACGAGGAGGAGTACGGGGCGGCGGGCGATGAGCCGGCGGCGCCGGAGCCGCCGCAGCGCATCGATCTGAACCAGACGTCGTTCCTGCTGACTCCGCCGGAGTGGTTGCAGGACGCGGCGGACAGGCTGGGTATTCCCGACCGGCGTTCGGGGGCTGACTCCGCGGGAGCCGGGTTGCCTGAGCCGGTTTCTCCGGAGCCGGCGGTGTCCGGGCCGGGTGTTCCGGGGGCCGGTGCTTCGGGTGCCGGTCACGAGCCGACGGCCAACGAGGGGGTCCCGCTGGGCGGGACCCCCTGGGCGGGGACGGACACCAATGCGGGTTCCGGTGCTGACGATGTTTCGGTGCCGTTGCCCGCGACGGTGTTCGCGCCGCCGCTGGCCGGTTTCGACGATGACGGCACGCCGCCGCCCGGGGTGCGGCCGGAGGCCAGGACGGAGCTGATGTCCGGGGGCAGCGGGCTGCCACGGACCACGGTGGCGCCCGCGGTCGACGGCCCGGAGCCGCATCGGGCGCAGCCGTTGCCGCAGCCTCCGGTGCAGCCCGGCGCCGGCCTCGGCGACAGTGACGGGTCCGGTGACATCTACGACGCGGCGACCAGCAAGGCGGTGGCGCCGCCTCGGGTGCCGCGGACCCCGCGCGGTGGTGGCCCTTCCACGCCGCCTCCGCCCGGTGCGCCGGGCACGCCGGGTGCGCGGCCCGGAGCTTCGGTGCCGCCTCCGGCGGCGCCGGCCGGCGGGTACGTGCCGACCCAGCTGGTCTCGCAGCTCGGTCCGGAAGGCCCGCAGCCGCCCGGCCCGCCCGGCCCGCCCACGCCTCCGCCGTCCGCCGGGGGCGCCGGTCGCGATGTGCACCATGCCGCGACGATGTTCGCCGATCCGAGTCTTGGTGGCCGGAGCGGTGCGGGTGTGCCGCAGCCTCCGGGGCCGCCCGGGGTTCCCGGTGCGCCGCAGCCGCCCGGCCCGCCCGGGGTTCCCGGTGCGCCGCAGCATCCTGGTCCGCCCGGTCCGCCCGCTTCTCCGCCGTCCGGTGGGGGCGCCGGTGGCGGTGTGCACCATGCGGAGACCATGCTGGCGGGTCCCGGTCTGGTGGGTCCGCCGCCTCCGGCCCCCGGTCGGGTGGGTCCGCCGCCTCCGGCACCTGGTCCGGTGGGTCCGCCGCCTCCGGCACCTGGTCCGGTGGGTCCGCCGCAGTACGGGTATCCGCCGCAGCAGCCCTCAGGGCTGCCGACGGTGGGGCCCGGCTATCAGGCTGTGCTGCGCTTCCGTGCGCAGGACGGTTCCGAGCAGCAGCTCATCCGGCGTTCGGCGCCGGGCACTCCTCATCCGGAGTGGCAGATGCTGCATGAGCTGCGGGCCATGAACGTGCCGCCGCAGCAGGTGATCGAGCTGCATACGGAGCTGGAGTCGTGCGAGCTGCCGGGTGGCTACTGCGCGCGGATGATCCGGGAGACCTGGCCGCAGGTCCGGATCACCAGCGTGGCCCCGTACGGCAGGGATCACGCGAGCCGTCAGCAGGGGATGCAGCATCTGCTCACCCACCAGGGCGAGTTGCATCAGGTGGCGGACGGTCCTGCGCGTCCGGCTCCGGTGCGGGCTCCGCTGCCGGCGGTTCAGCCGATGCCGCCGATTCCTCCGGAGGGGGTCGCGCACGAGCTGGCGCAGAGCTTCGGGCCGCAGGGTGTCTTCCGCTTCGACCAGCGGTCCGTCTCGCGTCAGGGCGTGCCGGACATCGTGGCGCAGACGCTGGTGTGGGCGGGGCTGCCGCTGGACTTCGGTCCCTTCTTCTGGGCGCAGGCCGTGCCGAACCAGCCGGTGCCGACGCTGGCCGAACTCGCCGCTCAGCGTCAGGTGCAGCCTGCTTCGGACGCGGGGTCGTATCTGGTGATGGGGTCCGACTTCGGCCGGGCGATCTGTGTGCAGTACGGGACGGCGAACATCGTGGCCGTGCCGGTGGAGGCGGGCCCTGGTGGTCAGCCGGTCCCGCCGCAGTTCGTGAACTCCGGGCTGCCGGAGTTCGTGCGGTCATTGGCCCTGCTGGGCCGTATGTGGCGCCTGCGGTTCGGGCTGACGCCCGAGCAGGCGGGCCGCTGGACGGTCGATTTCCAGGCGCAGCTGATGATGCTGGATCCGGCGGCGCTCGGTTCGCCGGAGAGCTGGTGGTCGGTTCTGCTGGAACAAATGTGGGACGGACTGCTCTGATCGGGTTCTGATCGGGGTCCGGGCGAGCACCCGGGCAGGTCCTTCGAGAGGCGTCCGGCCGCGGTATTCGCGGCCGGACGCCTCTGTCGTGTGCGCTGCGCGTGTCCGGATGCTGCGGGTGTTCGGCGCTGTGATGCCGACTTCTGAGCCGGGTTGCCGCATCCTGGAGGTTCGGATGGGCGGAGTGTCGCGTTATGGGCGCTTCGCGATGATCCATCAGGATGTGCGCCGGGTCATGTTGAGTGCCGTGTCGCGTGCCGTGTCGCGTGTTGTGTTCGAAGAGGGGCTTGAAGGATGAGTGCAGCATCGGAGTCACCTCATGGCTTCACCGGTGTCCGGGGCCGTGGGTACCGGGTGGAACAGGTGGACCGGTTTGTCGCCGGCCTCTCGGCGGACCGCGACGAGGCGTGGGAGCGTGCCGCGCGGCTGACGGTGCTCGAGAAGGAGATGGCGGCCTCGGCCGCCGAGTTGCGGGAGCGGGTAGCGGAACTGGCCCCGCAGACGTACGAGTCGCTGGGCGAGCGGGCCCGGGCTCTGATCGGCCTGGTGGACGCGGAGGCCGAAGCGCTGCGTACCGATGCCGGGGAGGCGGCTGAGCGGTTGCGTGACGAGGCCCGCGCCGCGGAGCAGGAGCTGCGGGATGCCTCGCGTGCGTACGCCGATGAGCTGCTGGCCGGGGGTGAGGCGTATGCGCAGCAGGTGCTGACCGCCGCGCAGTCCACCTCGGACGAGCTGAGGATCGGGTCGAGGCAGGACGTGAAGCAGTGGCGCGGCGAGGCGCTGGCCGTGCTGCGGGAGATGCGCACGCGGTGTGCGGGCGAGCTGGCGGCGCAGGAGAAGGATCAGGCGGAGCGCTGGGCTGCCGCGGAGAGTGAACTCCAGGCCAGGGAGGAGCATTTCGATGCCCGGCACTCGGAACTGATCTCCCGTGCGGAGGGCCGGCTCTCGGACGCTCAGCGGGTTCTGGCAGCGACGGAGGAGTCGGCGGCTCAGGAGCAGGAGGAGGCGGAGGCCCGGGGTGCGGAGCTGGTCGCACTGGCGACGGCGCGGGCGGAGCGTACGGAGCGGGAGACGGAGCGGATGCTCCGGGAGAGCGACGCGACGCAGGAGGAGCTGCGGGCGCATCTGTCGCATGTGCGGAGCAGTCTGGCCGCGCTGACCGGGCGGGCGCCCGCGGAGGGCTGACCTTCCCGAGGTCCCTTCAGCAGGATCTCTTCACTGTGCAGGTATCCGGTCCGGCTGTTCGCCGGCCCGCACCTCCGGCCGGGTGAGGGTGCAGTCCGCCCCTGAGGGGTCGTCCACCCGGAGGTGGACGACCCCTAGGGCCCGACCCCTACTCATGGCCGGGGGACGTTCGTCCACGCGGAGGAGGAGAAAGGGGCGGTCCGCTCCTTAACGTTTTGTCATGGCTGGTGCAGCCGTCCGTCCGCGGGGCCGGGGTGGGGAAAACCCCAGGGCGGAGACGGATACACGCACCAGTGTGCCGGCGCCCTGGGCTCGACAGACTCCAGGTGTACCGGGTGACCGGACGTGATGGACCGACCGAGGAGACTGACCGTGACAACGGCTGTGACCATTCCCAGGCACGGGGGCACTGGAGGGCGAACGGCCGTTGCCGCGCGAGCGCGGCAGGTCGTCAAGGCGTACGGATCGGGGGAGACCAGGGTCGTCGCGCTCGACCACGTCGATGTGGACATCGCGCGTGGACAGTTCACCGCGATCATGGGTCCCTCCGGGTCCGGCAAGTCCACGCTGATGCACTGTCTCGCGGGTCTCGACACGGTGAGTTCGGGTCAGATCCTGCTGGACGAGACCGAGATCACCGGGCTGAAGGACAAGAAGCTCACGCAGCTGCGCAGGGACCGTATCGGCTTCATCTTCCAGGCGTTCAACCTGCTGCCGACGCTCAACGCGATCGAGAACATCACGCTGCCGATGGACATCGCGGGGCGCAGGCCGGATCCGGAGTGGCTGCGTCAGGTCGTGGAGACGGTGGGTCTCGCGGACCGGCTGAAGCACCGGCCGACGCAGTTGTCCGGCGGCCAGCAGCAGCGGGTCGCCGTGGCGCGCGCGCTCGCGGCACGGCCGGAGATCATCTTTGGTGATGAGCCGACCGGGAACCTGGACTCCAGGGCCGGCGCCGAGGTGCTCGGCTTCCTGCGGAAGTCGGTGTCGGAGCTCGGCCAGACCATCGTGATGGTCACTCATGACCCGGTGGCCGCCTCGTATGCGGACCGGGTGCTGTATCTCGCGGACGGCAGGATCGTGGACGAGATGTACGGTCCGACCGCCGACCAGGTTCTCGACCGTATGAAGGACTTCGACGCGCGCGGGCGGACGTCATGACCGTCTGGAAGACGTCGATGCGCAACTTCTTCGCGCACAAGGGACGGATGGCGCTCTCCGCCATCGCGGTCCTGCTGTCGGTGGCGTTCGTGTGCGGCACTCTCGTCTTCACCGACACCATGAACACCACGTTCGACAAGCTGTTCGCGGCGTCGGCATCGGACGTGACGGTTCTGCCGAAGTCCGCGAAGACCGACGACACCCCGCGGAACGGCAAGCCGGTCTCGCTGCCGGCCTCCGCCGTGCGCCGGGTGGCGGCGGCCGACGGTGTCGAGGCGGCCGACGGCGCGGTCACCAGCATGAGCGTGACCGTCGTCAACAGCGCCAACAAGAACATGGGTTCCAGCACCGGTGCGCCGACCATCGCCGGGAACTGGACCTCCCACGAGGCCAGGTCGATGGAGATCACCTCCGGGCACGGGCCACGCAACGCGGCCGAGGTGATGGTCGACGCGGACACCGCGAAGAAGCACCACCTCGCGCTCGGCGACACACTGCGCACCATCGCGGCGACGGGTGACATCACGGCCAGGATCTCCGGGATCGCCACGTTCAAGGTGACCAACCCCGGTGCGGCCGTCGTGTACTTCGACACCGCGACGGCGCAGCGGAAGCTGCTCGGCGGACCCGATCTCTTCACGAGCATCGCCGTCACCGCCAAGCCCGGGGTGAGCGACATCCGGCTGAAGCGCTACGTGGAGTCGGCGCTGCCGGGTCCGTACAAGTTCCAGACCCAGAAGGAGAACGCGGACGCGAACCGTGACTCCATGGGCTCCTTCCTCAAGGTGATGAAGTACGCGATGCTCGGCTTCGCGGGAATCGCCTTCCTCGTCGGCATCTTCCTGATCATCAACACCTTCTCGATGCTGGTGGCCCAGCGGACCCGGGAAATCGGTCTGATGCGGGCGCTGGGTTCCAGCCGCAAGCAGGTCAACCGTTCGGTGCTGGTGGAGGCGCTGCTGCTCGGCCTGTTCGGTTCGGTACTCGGGGTCGGCGCCGGTGTGGGGCTGGCCGTGGGGCTGATGAAGCTGATGGGCGCCGTGGGCATGGATCTGTCCACCGATGACCTGACGGTGAGGTGGACGACGCCGGTCGTCGGCATGCTGCTCGGTGTCATCGTGACGGTCGTCGCCGCGTATGTTCCGGCCCGGCGGGCCGGCAAGACCTCCCCGATGGCCGCGCTGCGGGACGCCGGTACTCCGGCGGACGGCAGGGCCGGCTGGATCCGGGCCGGGATCGGTCTGGTGCTCACCGGTGCGGGTGCGGCGGGTCTCTTCCTGGCGGCGGGCGCCGACAAGTCGAGCGAGGGGTCGCTGTATCTCGGTGCGGGTGTGGTCCTCACCCTGGTCGGCTTCGTGGTGATCGGTCCGCTGCTCGCGGGGGTGGTGGTCCGGGCGATCAGCGCGCTGGTGCTCAGGATGTTCGGCCCGGTCGGGCGGATGGCGGAGCGCAACGCGCTGCGCAACCCGCGGCGTACCGGGGCGACGGGTGCCGCGCTGATGATCGGGCTCGCCCTGGTGGCCTGTCTGTCGGTGGTCGGCTCGTCGATGGTGGCTTCGGCCACGTCCGAGCTGGACAGGTCGGTGGGTGCGGACTTCATCGTCCGACATGATCAGAACCAGCCGATTGTGCCGGACGCGGCGAAGGCGATGGAATCGGTGCCCGGTCTCGAACATGTCACCAGAATGAAGACCATCGATGCCACTATCACCGCTCCGAACGGCTCGAAGGAAACGACGTCGCTCTCCGCTACAGATCCTTCGTATACGAAGGATCTACGGCGTGAGGTGATGTCCGGTGATCTGGCGGCCGCATACGGCAGGGACGCGATGTCGGTAGGCGACAATTTCGCGGATGCGAAGCACGTCGGGGTCGGCGATGAACTAGATGTCGATTTCGGGGATGGCCACACAGCGAAGCTGAGGGTAGCGGCCATCACATCGGATAACACCGCGGTCGACCGTGGTTCCATGTACCTCAACATCAGTACTGTGGAACTGTACATTCCCGTCGACAGGATGCCGTTGAACGACGTCATGTTCGCAACATCCAAGGACGGTCATGAAAAGCAGGCCTACGCGTCACTTAAACGAGCGATGCAGGATTATCCGCAGTACCAGGTGCGTGATCAGACGGACTTCAAGAAGAACCTGAGGGATCAGATCGGTCAGCTGCTCAACATTGTCTACGGGTTGCTGGCGCTGGCGATCGTCGTAGCGGTGCTTGGCGTGGTGAATACGCTCGCACTCTCGGTTGTGGAGCGGACCCGGGAGATCGGCCTGATGCGGGCGATCGGCCTCTCGCGCCGGCAGTTGCGGCGGATGATCCGACTGGAGTCAGTGGTCATCGCACTTTTCGGTGCGCTGCTCGGCCTGGGGCTGGGAATGGGCTGGGGGGCCACAGCGCACAAGCTGCTCGCTCTCGAAGGTATGGCTGTGCTGGAAATACCGTGGCTGACCATCACTGGCGTCTTCGTTGCCTCGGCCTTCGTGGGACTGCTCGCCGCGCTGATCCCGGCCTTCCGAGCGGGCCGGATGAACGTGCTGAACGCGATTGCTTCGGATTAGTGCGATTGTCGTGGGGAAGCCCCGGACACATGTGCCCGGGGCTTCCCCACGAGTATCCGCACGGGTCTCTGTCAGTTGAAGGACTTGACGGTGTTGTAGTACTTGGTAGCCGTCTTGAAGCACGCGGCTTTCAGCCTCTTCCGCGCTGCGGCCGGGTACGGGTCGGCCCAGATGAACCTGTTGCACACGGACCGCATGTCGCGGAGGAATGCCTTGTCGACCCGCTTCTTGTGGTCGCGATGGAACTTGGACGTGCCAACCGTTTTCTTGAAGTTTCGATATCCGAAGTCGTGCCGCCAGCAGGGGAATTTGAAGTCATAACCCCCGGGGAGGGTGTCCGGGGCCCATGAGCACCCATCCGTCTTCCAGTTGAATCCATATTTCTTGATTCCGGCGCTGTTCCGGTTTCCCAGATCGCTGTACCATCTGTCCTGCGATGCCGAACTGTCGCCGGTGATGGATTTGAGTTTGTTCACTTTTGCTGTCTTGCTGATCGAGGAAGCGGCCGACACGGTTGCAGGAGGTGCGACCGCGAGTGCTGGCGCAGCTGTGGTGAGAATGATGGCGCCAGTGAGGGCGATTCCGTGAAAACTGCGAAGTGTGTTCAATGTTGCACTCCATATCCGCTCGGTGACAGCGTGGATCTTTACATTGCTGTGAGTCCGTGGCAAACAGTTTTGGCGAATCCGGTGGTGGTCGATAAGTGGAACCAAATATTCCATGCCTCTTGACCTGGGTTTTCGACGCTCAGCTATGGCGTATGCCGATTTTGGTATATGCGTTTCTCGGCATGCCGAACGATGGGGTGGCAATGTCAATGAGTGGTTGAATCGGCGACAAGTTGTTGGCCGAGCCGGAACGTCGTTCGAAGCTCAGATTTACCTCAACCGCCAGTAGCGCCCCGAGAGTCCGCTTACAGTTTCCACGGCTGGTCCGTGCCGTGGCGCGGTGCCTGGGCTGGAAATGGGGGGAAGTTTCATGGGGAGCCGACTGGCGGATAATGTTGTCAGCAACGACTCGAAGGATGACCTGGAGAAGCCCTTCGGTCTCGCTGTACGAGCGCGCCGCCGAGAGGTCGGCATGACCCAGGCGCAGCTGGCGCGGGTGTCCGGAATGAGTCAGGCGGCTATATCTCGTCTTGAGCGCGGGAAGTGTATGCCCACCATTCCGTTGCTGAAGCGGGTGGCGGTGGCGCTGAATTCTGTGCTCTACGTCGCGATCGAGCCCAGGAATCGTGTGGCGGTTGCGTTTCGGGACATCGCCCGGCCGCCCCGGACCTGACGGCCGGGGCATGGAGGGGGAGGGCGGGAGATGCTGTACCACGCGGAAAGCGCCGTACGCTGGAGAACCCCGGCCCGTGACACGTGTCGGGCCGTTCGCGTTGCCCACGACGGAAAGCGTTCTTCATGAGCCTGCACGGTCTGCTCGATGCCACCATCTCGGACCCCGCGCTCGCCGAAGCGGTGAAGGCCGCCACCGACGGGCACCGTACGCATGTCGATCTGGTCGGCCCGCCCGCCGCGCGGCCCTTCGCGGTCGCGGCGCTGGCCCGGGAGACCCGGCGGACCGTACTCGCGGTGACCGCGACCGGACGGGAGGCCGAGGATCTGGCGGCCGCGCTGCGCTCGCTGATGCCGGCCGGCCTGGAGGACTCGGTGGTGGACTACCCGTCGTGGGAGACACTGCCGCACGAGCGGCTCTCGCCCAGGTCGGACACGGTGGGCCGGCGGATCGCCGTGCTGCGCCGCCTGGCGCATCCGCGCGCCGACGACCCGGCGGCCGGACCGGTCAGCGTGGTCGTCGCACCGATCAGATCGGTGCTCCAGCCGCAGGTCAAGGGGCTCGGCGATCTGGAACCCGTGTCCTTGCGCTCCGGGCAGTCGGCGGATCTGGGGCAGATCACCGAGGCGCTGGCGGCCGCCGCGTACGCCCGGGTGGAGCTGGTCGAGAAGCGCGGAGAGTTCGCCGTCAGGGGCGGCATCCTCGATGTGTTCCCGCCGACCGAGGAGCACCCGCTGCGGCTGGAGTTCTGGGGCGACGACATCGAGGAGATCCGCTACTTCAAGGTCGCCGACCAGCGCTCCCTGGAGATCGCCGAGCACGGTCTGTGGGCGCCGCCCTGCCGTGAGCTGCTGCTGACCGACGACGTACGGGAGCGGGCCGCCGCGCTGGCGCAGCAGCACCCGGAGCTCGGCGAGCTGCTGAACAAGATCGCCGAGGGCATCGCGGTCGAGGGCATGGAGTCGCTGGCTCCGGTACTCGTCGACGACATGGAGCTGCTGCTGGATGTGCTGCCCGCGGGTGCGATGACCGTGGTGTGCGATCCGGAGCGGGTGCGGAGCAGGGCCGCCGACCTGGTGGCCACGTCGCAGGAGTTCCTCCAGGCGTCGTGGGCGGCGACCGCGGGCGGCGGGGAGGCGCCCATCGACCTGGGCGCCGCGTCGCTGTGGGGCATCGCCGACGTCCGTGACCGGGCCCGCGAGCTCGGCATGATGTGGTGGTCGGTGAGTCCCTTCGCCGCGGACGAGGACCTCGGCGGCGACACCATCAAGCTGGGCATGCACGCGCCCGAGTCGTACCGCGGAGACACCGCCCGTGCGCTGGCCGACACCAAGGGCTGGATCGCGGACGGCTGGCGCACGGTGTACATCACGGAGGGCCACGGGCCCGCCGCCCGTACCGTCGAGGTCCTCGGCGGTGAGGGCATCGCCGCCCGGCTGGACTCCGACCTCGCCGAGCTCGCCCCCTCGGTCGTCCATGTGTCCTGCGGGTCGATCGACTACGGGTTCATCGATCCGGCGATCAAGCTGGCCGTGCTCTCCGAGACCGACCTCACCGGCCAGCGCACCATCTCCAAGGACCTCGGCAGGATGCCGGTCCGCCGCAGGAAGACCATCGACCCGCTGACTCTGGAGACGGGCGACTTCATCGTCCATGAGCAGCACGGTGTCGGCCGCTACATCGAGATGGTGCAGCGCACGGTGCAGGGCGCGACGCGTGAGTATCTGCTCGTCGAGTACGCCCCCGCCAAGCGTGGCCAGCCGGGCGACCGGCTCTACATCCCCACCGACCAGCTGGAGCAGGTCACCAAGTACGTGGGCGGCGAGTCCCCCACCCTGCACCGGCTCGGCGGCGCCGACTGGACGAAGACCAAGGCCCGCGCCAAGAAGGCGGTCAAGGAGATCGCCGGCGACCTGATCAAGCTGTACTCCGCGCGGATGGCGGCGCCCGGCCACGCCTTCGCCCCCGACACGCCCTGGCAGCGCGAACTGGAGGACGCCTTCCCGTACGTGGAGACGCCCGACCAGCTCTCCACCATCGCCGAGGTCAAGGAGGACATGGAGAAGACGGTTCCGATGGACCGGCTGATCTGCGGCGACGTCGGCTACGGCAAGACCGAGATCGCGGTGCGTGCCGCGTTCAAGGCGGTGCAGGACGGCAAGCAGGTGGCGGTCCTGGTGCCCACCACGCTCCTGGTCCAGCAGCACTTCGGCACCTTCACCGAGCGGTACGCACAGTTCCCCGTGGTCGTCAGGGCGCTGAGCCGCTTCCAGACCGACAGCGAGGCGAAAGCGACGCTGGAGGGCCTGCGGGACGGCTCCGTCGACCTGGTCATCGGCACCCACCGGCTGTTCTCGTCGGAGACCAGATTCAAGGATCTGGGCCTGGTCATCGTCGACGAGGAGCAGCGCTTCGGTGTCGAGCACAAGGAGCAGCTGAAGAAGCTCCGCGCCAATGTGGATGTCCTCACGATGTCCGCGACGCCGATTCCCAGGACCCTGGAGATGGCGGTGACCGGCATCCGGGAGATGTCGACGATCACCACACCGCCCGAGGAGCGCCACCCGGTGCTGACGTTCGTCGGCGGGTACGAGGAGAAGCAGATCGGGGCCGCCGTCCGCCGGGAACTGCTCCGGGAGGGCCAGGTCTTCTACATCCACAACCGGGTCGACTCGATCGACCGGGCAGCGGCGCGGCTGCGCGAGATCGTTCCCGAGGCCCGCATCCAGACCGCGCACGGTCAGATGGGCGAGAGCGCACTGGAGCAGGTCGTGGTCGACTTCTGGGAGAAGAAGTTCGATGTGCTGGTGTCCACGACGATCGTCGAGTCCGGTATCGACATCTCCAACGCCAACACCCTGATCGTCGAGCGCGGCGACAACTTCGGTCTGTCCCAGCTGCATCAGCTGCGCGGCCGGGTGGGCCGTGGCCGCGACCGCGGTTACGCGTACTTCCTGTACCCGCCGGAGAAGCCGCTGACGGAGACCGCTCACGAGCGGCTGGCGACGATCGCGCAGCACACCGAGATGGGCGCCGGTATGTATGTGGCGATGAAGGACCTGGAGATCCGCGGCGCGGGCAACATGCTCGGCGGTGAGCAGTCCGGCCATATCGCCGGTGTCGGTTTCGACCTGTACATCCGGATGGTCGGCGAGGCGGTGGCCGACTACCGCACCGCGGTCGACGGCGGTGCGGACGAGGAGCCACCGCTCGAGGTCAAGATCGAGCTGCCGGTCGACGCGCATGTCCCGCACGAGTACGCCCCGGGCGAGCGGCTGCGCCTCCAGGCGTACCGGTCGATCGCATCGGCCAACTCCGAGGAGGACATCAAGGCGGTACGGGAGGAGCTCACCGACCGCTACGGCAAGCTCCCCGAGCAGGTCGAGAACCTGCTGCTGGTGGCCGGTCTGCGGATGCTGGCGCGGGCCTGCGGCGTCGGCGAGATCGTGCTGCAGGGGTCCAACATCCGTTTCGCTCCAGTGGAGTTGAGGGAGTCGCAGGAGCTGCGCCTCAAGCGTCTCCATCCGCGTACGGTCATCAAGGCGGCGGCCCATCAGATCCTGGTGCCGCGTCCGACGGCAGGCCGGATCGGCGGCAAGCCGGTGGTGGGGCGTGAACTGCTGTCGTGGACCGGGGAGTTCCTGACGACGATCCTGGGGTCCTGAACGACGGGTCCCGGGCTGCCGGCTGCTCGCGAACGGCGGTGCCGGGGCCCGTTTCCCGGACGGCAGCCGGTGAACGCCGGTTCCGTCGGGGCGGCTTCCGGACGGCGGCTGCTGAACGGCGTCTCCCGGAGGGCGGCCTCCGGGCTCGTGCGCGGTGGTCCAGGACCGCGCGCGGGTGTGGTGTCCGGGGCCCGGGGCAGCTGTCTCTAGGATTGCGTGGTTCGGCCCACTACCGCCAGGACGGCCCGCCTTGATACGTACACGTCTCGTTCTCTCCGCAGCCACGGCTGCCGCCGCCGCGCTCGCTCTCGCGGGATGCAAGGACGGGGGGCTCGCCGCGCCCGATGCGTCGGGTGCCCCGGCGGGCCCGGCCGGGAAGGCGGCGCACGGATCCGCGCTCGCCGCTGCCGAGGCCCTTCCGGTCAAGGGACGGGCGCCCAAGACCGGTTATGAGCGGGAGGAGTTCGGCAGTGCCTGGTCGGACACCGACCACAACCACTGCCCGACCCGGGACGATGTGCTCAAACGCGACCTGCGGAACGTCCAGTACGACAAGGGCGACTGCCAGGTCGCATCGGGGACGCTGGTCAGGGACCCGTACACGGGGACGACCGTGAAGTTCGTGCGCGGACACAGCAAGGTCGACATAGATCATGTGGTCGCGCTCTCCGACGCCTGGCAGAAGGGCGCCCAGCAGTGGGACAAGTCGAGGCGGACGGCTTTGGCCAATGACCCGCTGAACCTGCTGGCCGTGGACTCGTCCACCAACCGCAGCAAGGGCGACGGTGACACCGCGACCTGGCTGCCCGCCTACAAGCCGTCCCGGTGCGGCTATGTGGCCCGCCAGGTGGCAGTGAAGAAGAAGTACGGGCTGTGGGTGACCGGTGCCGAGCGGGACGCCATGAAGCGGGTCCTGTCGGGCTGCCCGAAGGAGAAACTGCCCACCGGCTGACGGACGGACGGGCGTGGGGAGGCACGGGTGGCGCGGACGGCTGCCCGGTGGCCGGTTCCGATGTGCACCCGGGGATTCGCGGCACCTCCTGGTGTGAGTTGATGTGATCGGTCGGACAACGGTTCCGTACAACCGCTGACCGGTTGTCGGTGTCGGTGTATACGCTCGAATCCACGTCCCATCAGGTTCCCTGGAGCAGCCATGTTCGGCCCCAATCCCGCGCCGCCCGCGCCGTCCGCGCCCGGCGAGGGCGCCCGCATCACCATGCGCGTGGGCTTCGCCGTGGCTTCGTTCCTGACCTGTGGAATGCTCGCCTGCCTGCCGCTGTTCCGGATCGCGATCATGCGCGGACGCTGGTACGACTGGGCGATGGCCTGGCTGAGCCTGCCGGTCTCCATCGGCGGCCTCGCGGTGATCGGCGCGCTGCCCGAGACGGATCACCGGACCGATGTGGCGCTCGCCTGTGTGCTGCTCCTCGGGGCCGGCAGCGCCGTCTACTTCGTGATCTTCGACATCCGCGACATGGAGCGGAAAAGGCAGGCGCCCGCCGCCTACTTCGCGTCGCCCCAGCAGGGGTATGCGGCCCAGACGCAGCCGCAGGCCGGCTACGGATATCCGCGGCAGACCCCGGTGCCGCTTCCGCATCCCGGGACACACCCCCAGCAGACGCAGCCGCAACAGCCCCGCCTCCAGCAGACGCAGCCCCAGCACCCGCAGCCCCAGCACCCGCAGATGCCGCAGCGGCCCCCGCACACCCCGGCCCCGCTGTCCGCGGACCGGCCCCCGCACCGTATCGACCAGGTCCGCGCCGAGCTGGACGAGCTCAGCGACCTGCTCCGTAAGGACACCGACGGCAAGGGCGAGGGCCGTTGACGGGCGGACGTCTCGTCGCCGAACGCTATGAGCTCGCCTCGGTCCTCGGTCAGGGCGGCATGGGCCAGGTCTGGACGGCGTACGACAAGCGGCTGGACCGCCGTGTCGCGGTGAAGCTGCTGCGCCCCGACCGGGTCGCCGGCTCCGCCGACGCCGAGGAGCTGCGCCGCCGCTTCGTCCGCGAGTGCCGGGTCACCGCCCAGGTCGACCACCCCGGCCTGGTCACCGTGCACGACGCCGGCAGCGACGACGACGACCTCTATCTCGTCATGCAGCACGTCGAGGGATCCGACCTCGCCGACCATCTCGCCGCGCACACCCCCTACCCCTGGCCGTGGGCGGTGTCGGTCGCCGCGCAACTGTGTGCGGTGCTCTCCGCCGTGCACGCGGTGCCGATCGTGCACCGCGACCTCAAGCCCCGCAATCTCATGATCAGACCGGACGGCACGGTCACCGTTCTCGACCTCGGCGTCGCCTCGGTCCTCGACACCGAGACCGACACCACCCGCCTCACCCACACCGGGACCCCCATCGGTTCCCCCGCCTATATGGCGCCCGAGCAGGCGATGGGCGGTGCGGTCGGCCCTTGCACCGACCTCTATGCCCTCGGCGTGGTCCTCCATGAACTCCTCAGTGGGGACGTGCCGTTCTCCGGATCGACCGCGCTCGGAGTACTCCACCGCCATCTGTACGAGCCGCCGGTGCCGGTCCGCCGTACCCGGCCCGAGGTGCCGCCGCAGCTGGAGAACCTCGTTCTGCGCCTGCTGGCGAAAGACCCGCAGCACCGCCCTGCGAGCGCCCAGGAGGTGTACGAGAACCTCGTCCCGCTGCTGCCCGCACGTGGCGCCGGTCCGTCGGGCCCGCTCGACCCGACGCGTCCTTTCCTGCGCCCGCACGCCCCCTGGCCCGACCGCGCCACCACCCCGCCCGCGGCGCAGCCCGCCCCGCCGCCCGCCAGGAAGGATGTGGCGGCCGCTGTCGACGAGGTGAAGAAGCTGCTCGGCGAGGGCAGGATCACCCAGGCGGTGGACATCCTCGGCGGAATCCTCCCGGTCGCGGTCGAGCAGCACGGCGAACACTCCCCGGTGGTCCGGATCCTGCGCAAGCAGTACGCGGCCACCCTGATGGACGACGGCCAGTACCGCCGTGCCCTGCCCGAACTGCGCGGACTCGCCGACATACGCACGTCGGAGGCAGGCGTCGCCGACCAGCAGGCGCTGCAGTTCCGCTTCGACGCAGCCCAGTGCCTGGAGCAGCTGGGCGACGCGGCCGCCGCGCTCGGCGAGTACCGCGCGCTGCTGCCCTACTACAAGAACCAGTACGCGACGGGCAACGACCCGTCGCGCGCCTTCGAGATCCGGCACCGCATCGGACATCTGCTGCCGGCGCTCGGACAGCACATGGAGGCGCACCGGCAACTGGAGGAGCTGCTCTACGACACCGAGCGGTTCTACGGCCCGCACCACCCGCTGCCGGCCGAGCTGCGGCGGGCACTGCAGCGCAATCAGGAGATGCGGCGGAGGTAGCGGCGCGGCGCAGGGTGGCCCGCCCGCGGCTGCCGGCAGGTGCCGGTCCGCATGAGGGCCGGACGGCGTCCGGCGCGAAGCCGCTCATCAGGTGGGGTGAGGGAGCCGCCGCTAGGTAATGGACACGCCAAGCTTCCGCCATGGATTGGCACAGCTCCTTCACCGAACGGCTGTGCTTCAGCGGCGCGTGAGATCGTGACCTGCCGCCGGAACGGCTGCCGTTGTGCCCGTCCGGCTCACTCTCCTTCCCTTTGAGAACCGTCGAGGTCTCTGTGCCCCACCACCGCATATCCAAAAAGCGGCGCTATATCGCCATGTCCCTGGCAGGTCTGGGGGTGCTGGCCGGCGGTGCGTTCGCCGCCGAGTCCGCCACCGCCACCACGGCCGCCCGGCCCGCACCACAGATCTTCACCGGGCACGCGTTCGACACCTGCGCGGCACCGTCACTGACGGCCATGAAGGGCTGGTACGCGACGTCGGTCTACCGGGGAGCCGCCGTTTACGTGGGGGGCAGGAACCGCGGCTGTGCCCAGCCGAATCTCACCGCGTCCTGGGTGAAGTCGGTGAGCGCCACCGGCTGGAAGCTGATCCCGCTGTACGTCGGCGCGCAGCCGCCGTGCCAGACGAGCAACAACCCCGAGAAGATGACGGCCGCCAACGCCACATCGCTGGCCGCCACCGACGCCGCGGACGCCGTGGCGAAGGAAGCCGCACTCGGGATGAAGGCCGGCAGCCCGGTCTATCTGGACATGGAGTACTTCGACCCGGCGAACACGTCGTGCGTGAACACCGTCCTCACGTACATCCGCTCGTTCGACAAGACCGTCAAGGCGAAGGGGTACTGGTCCGGCTTCTACGGCTTCAGCAACTCCAGCGCGGCCGTGGTCGCCGACGCCAAGACCCGCACCGACCTGCCGGAGATTCTCTGGTACGCCCGGTACGACGACGTGTACTCCACCACCAAGGGCTTCCCCTACGCCTCGACGCTGTGGACGGGCCATCGCCGCGGGCACCAGTTCGCCGTCAACAAGAAGGTGACGCACACCGGCGGCACCCTCACCATCGACCGGGACGCCTGGGACGCCCCGGTCGCGGTCGTCGTGAAGTAACCCTCACGCGCCGCCCGGCGCCCCGTGCCCGAGGGGAAGGGGCGTCCCAGCCGGGCGCCCCTTCCCCTCGGTGGACCGGATGCCGGCAGGGCTCAGGGGGTCTTGTTGTAGACCGCGACGTAGTCGACGTTCATCTGACCGCCGGACACGGTGGCCGCGTTGGGCCCGCCGCCGAACGCGTCGGGGAAGCCCCCGCCCATGGCGAGGTCGTAGATGATGAAGAACGGGTGGTCCACGGCGCTGGACCAGGTCGCTGCGTCCACCTTGGTGGAGTCGATGCTGAAGTACTGGTTGCCGTCGAGGTAGTAGCGGATCTGCTCGGGCGAGACCGAGCGGTCGATCTGCACGGCGTACGTGTGGTAGCCGGTCTGGCAGCCCGCGCACGGGTGTTCACCGCTGCCGATGCCGGTGCTCTCGTTGCAGGGGCCGCCGGGGTTGGTACCGCAGTGCAGGGTGCCGAAGACGGAGCTCCGGCCGTTGATGTCCTCCATGATGTCGACCTCGCCCGAGGTCGGCCAGGTGGTGCCGGTGCGCAGGGTGGAGCCCAGCATCCAGAAGGCGGGCCAGTAGCCGGCGCCGTTGGCGGTGCTGACGTCCGGCTGCTGGATGGACGACACCATCTCGACCACACCGCCGGCCGGAGCGCCGAAGGTGGCCGCCTGGGTCTCCACGCGCCCCGAGGTCCAGCCCGAACGGGGGTCGGTCCCGTCGTGGTTGGCGCGCAGCACGAGATGACCGTTGCCGTCCTGGAAGACATTCGACGTGGAGTCGGTCATCGTCTCGATCTCACCGGTGCCGAAGTTGCTGCCGGGGCCGGTGTCGTACTTCCAGGTGCCGGTGTCGAGTCCGCTGCCGGACGCGCCGTTGAAGTCGTCGCTCCAGGTGGTGGTGAATCCGGCGGGCGGCGCGGGCACGCCGGCCGGGGCAGCGGCCTGAGCCGCGGTGGGGGTGGCCGCGCCGCCGGGCGAAGCCACGACCCCGAGTCCTGCCGCGGCCAGCGCGCCGACGGCCAGGGCGGCGAGCGCCATCCGGGTCCTGGAGCGCCGCGATCGGTGGCCGCCGCTTCCATGACGGGGTATCCGGTCCTGCTCCGGTGTCTGTCCGCTGAACATACGGGTTCTCCTGAGGTGGGGGGATGCTTCCGTGCCGCGGGTGGGGTCCGGCTCCGGGCACGTCAGGGGGGAGCGCTGGGGGCGCGACAGCCGCACCCGTGAGTACGGCGGTGCCGGCCGCCTGTACCGACGGAACGTCAGCGGTGAGCCGTCGCTCGGCATGACCTTCTCCTGACCGGGTGGGGGACCGTGTGCAGGCCGAATCTCTGAGAGCGCTCTCTGGAGCTAGTTGTCTATAGCCCTGACTCGTTCACGTCAAGACTCCTGTCAGCAGTCGCATGTCAGCCGGGTCGTCACGGGAGTGCCGGACCGCCCCGACGCGCGGAGCGGGCGGCGGGACGCGGTCCGGGCCCTCCGGTCCGGGCGGATCAGTTTTCGGCGATCTCGCGGACCTCGGCCGTGAGGTTCCAGTGCGCCGGGTGAATCTGGAGGAACCGCCTGGCCCATTCCAGTGCCTCGGCCTTGTCCTTGGCCTGGATGAGGGAGTAACCGCCGACGACTTCCTTGGCCTCGGCGAACGGCCCGTCGGTGTAGCTGACCTTGCCGTCCGACCAGGTGGCCCTGGTCGCTTCGGATGCCGGGGTGAGGCCTGCGGTGTCCAGCATGACCCCTGCCCTGGTGATCTCCTCCAGGAGTGCGGCCATCCGCTTCTCGAACTCGGGGCCGGGGTCCTCGGTGGGGGCGTTCTGCTCGTCGATGCGGATCAGTGTCAGAAAGCGCGGCATGGTGACTCCTCGGTGTGGAGGGCGGGGGCTCTTCCGCCTCTCACTCATGCGTCGAACGGAAGACGCCCGGATCGACAGCTCACCCGGAGTTCTTCCGGGAATCCTCGGCGTCCAGCAGGGTCGGGTTCGATTCGGCCTTGAGTTCCAGCATCCGCCGCGCCCCGTCCGACCGCAGGATCTCGCTGCGCACCACCGTCTCCAGGTCGCGGAGGAACTGTTCCCTGTCCTCGTTGAGGAGTACGTAGTCGTAGACCCAGGCCCAGGTGAGCTGGTCGGTGCGGATGCGCAGCCGCTGGTTCGCCTCGTCACCCTGGCCGCGCAGATGCAACCGGTGCCGCAGCTCGTCCTCGGACGCGGTGGTCACGAAGATGCCGATCACCCGGCGCTGGGAGGCGGCCCTCACCCGTACGAAGCCGCCCGGATCGAGCTCGGTCAGCAGCGGCCCGGACTGGCCGTCGGCGAGCAGTCGCTGCGGGGAGCCGTAGTAGCTGGCCGAGTAGGTCCGGGTGTACTCGAAGATCGTCCCCTCGTCGTGGAGCCGGAAGAATTCCTCCTCGCTCACGAAGACGTAGTCCTCCCCCGGCTTCTCGTGCTCGCGCGGCTGCCGGGTGGTGTACGTGGGGACCCGCTGGAGAAGGGACCTCTCGGTGAGGAACCGCAGCGCCGTTCCCTTTCCGGCACCACTGGGGCCGGATACGACGAACATCAGTGGCCGGGCGTCCAGGTGGCTCATGGCTCGCTGCTCCTCGGGTGCTCATGATTGCTCACGGGAGAGTTCGGTTGATTGTGCCCCGGCGGAGCCTGTCTCCGCTCGGCCGCGAATCCGCCGTGACCCGCGCGTCGCAGTCCCGGCAGCGGCCCGGCCCGGGACACCGAAGGTGCGGGTCGCGGTCGCCTCAGGTCCGGAGCGGGCCGGATGTCGCGGTCCCGGACCGGGCCGGACGGTCCGGGAGTGATGGCGGGAAACGGGGTGGGAGTCGGTGGGTGGGGGTGGGGGGAGGAGGAGGCGTGCCGGGCGGTGTGGAGGCCCCTGGGGCAGCGAGGTGGTCGGGGCGCGCGGTACGGCGGTGGGGTCGGATGCCGCGCTCCGGGCCGGTCGGACACGGCACCGGTGACCCGGCCGCTGTCCGCTGCGGGGAGGGGCAGCCGGGAGCCGGGGGCGCGGGGGGCCGGCCGGTGGTCGGTGCGTGCGGGGGGTTCAGGTGGTTCCGCAGACCCTGCCCTACCAAATCCCATGATCACCGGCGGAGTTGATGCCGATCACTCGTGTGGGTGACGAGGCGAGGGAGGGGCCGGGTGACTCAGGGCCCGATGTCCAGCTCGGCCCAGACCGTCTTGCACGGGGACGGCCCGCCGTCGACGCCCCAGCGGTCGGCGTACGCCTCCACCAGCAGCAGGCCCCTGCCGGATTCCGGATGCCCGGTGTCCGGCCGGCGGAGGCCAGGAAGCCGCTCCGGGCGCGGATCGGTCACCTCGATACGGAGCCGTCCTCCGCACAGCGAGAGCGTCAGACGGAAACCCCGGCCGCGCACCTGACCGTGCGTGGCCGCGTTGGCGGCGAGCTCGGCGACGACGTGCGCTGCCGCATCGAACGGCAGCTCCCAGTCGATGAGTTGCTGCACGCTGAGCAGACGCGCCAGCCGGGCGCCCCGGCGGGTCGCGGACAGCAGCACGCTGAACTGCCGTACGGGGGCGGGGGCGGCGGTGATTTCCTGATTCACGTCACTCAGCGTGGTCGGTCGCGTTTACTCTGAACAGGCCTGGCGCCGGTACGGAGCGTCACTGTCCGGGTGCTGTCCGGAGCCGTCCGGTTTCTGTACCCCCGTGTGGAGGTGGACGGCATGGAGCATGCGACGGACGACGAGTCGGCGGCCGTACTGAAGGCGGTCGGCCGGCAGATCAAACTCTGGCGGGAGCGGGCGGGCCTGCGGCAGTCGGAGCTGGGCGAGGCGGTCGGGTACGGCGAGGAGCAGGTCTCGTCGGTGGAGCGCGGGCGCCGGGTGCCGAGGCCGGAGTTCCTGGACCGGGCCGATGCGGCGCTGGGTGCCGACGGGATCATCGCCGCGATGAAGAAGGACGTCGCGGAGGCCCGGTACCCCAAGAAGGTGCGGGACCTGGCGAGGCTGGAGGCGGCCGCCGTCGAGTTCGGGGCGTACAGCAACCACAACATGCCGGGCCTCCTCCAGACGGAGGAGTACACCCGCGCACTGTTCGAGATGCGCCGCCCCGGCTATTCGGCGGACGAGATCGACCGCCAGGTCGAAGCGCGCATGGGGCGCCAGGAGATCTTCGGACGGGCGGGCACCACGCTCACCTTCGTACTGGAGGAGGTGATCCTGCGGCGCCCTCTCGGTGGCCGGCATGTGCTGCGCCGGCAGCTGGAACACATGGGCGCGGTAGGGGAGTTGCGTAATGTCGAGATTCAGGTGATGCCGACCGAGCGCGAGGACCACGCGGGAATGGGCGGGCAGATTCAGGTGCTGAAGCTGGGGGACGGGTCTACGGTCGGGTACACGGAGGCGCAGTTGGCCAGTTACCTGATCTCCGATCCCAAAGAGCTCCAGATCCTTGAGTTGCGCTATGGGATCATCCGTTCGCAGGCTCTCACGCCACGGGAGTCGATGGCCTTCATCGAGAAAGCACTGGGTGAGACATGACCACCACCGAACTGCAGTGGTTCAAGAGCAGCTACAGCGCAGGCGACAGCAATGATTGCGTCGAGATCGCGGCTGCCCGGGGCGCGGTCCATGTGCGGGACTCCAAGAGCAGGGACGGCGAGCGGCTCGCGTTCTCGCGCGGTCCCTGGGCGGACTTCCTGGCCTACGCGTCCGGGCGTTGACCGGGCCCTCGACACGGGGCATGCCGATGCGCGCCGCCGCCGGCACGGATGCCGGTGTCCCGGGAGGCACCGGACCGGGACGACGGCGGTGCACAGCAAGCTCGCAGGCTGGGCGCGGCGAGCGGCCGCGTCCAGCCTGCGGCGCCGGGCCCTGCCTGCCCGCTTGCCGCTGGGCAGAGGTGGGTGACACGGTGGTGGCGAACCTGGCGGCCTCCGGCGGCCCCGCACCCCTGGAGCCCGTACGCAGATGACCGGCCGCCTCGCGCAAATGCTCCGCTTCGCCTGCGTGGGCGTGGTGAACACCGGCACGTACTACGCGTGCTACCGCGCACTGCTCACCGGGCTGCCGTATCTCGCGGCCCACACCCTGGCCTTCTGCCTGAGCATGGTGGGCTCGTTCTTCCTGAACGCCCGGTTCACCTACCGGGTCCGGCCGACCTGGCGGAAGTTCCTGCTGTTCCCGCTGACCAACGCGGCGAATTTCGTGATCACGACGAGCGGTGTGTACGTCCTCGTCGACCTCGTCCACCTCAGCAGCCACTACGCCCCGCTGATCGCCGCGGGGGCCGCCGTACCCATCACTTTTGTCGTCTCGCGGATGATCATGCTTCGCCCCGACAACCGGGAAGCCTCCGAATCGTTGGTCGAACCAGTGGCCCCGGCCACGCCGAGTGCCTAACATCATTTCCCGCAAGGCCTTGTGCACCGAAGCACAAACTCGCCGCCAGGAGGCTCCTTTGCACCGCCGCCGTCGCACTGCGCTCTCCGTATCCGCCGCTCTCGTCGCCGCGGCCCCTCTCCTCGCCGCCTGCGGCAGTCAGGCGCATCCGGGGGCAGCTGCCGTGGTGGGCAAGGACCGCATCACCGTCGCCTCCGTCCAGGCGCAGGTGAAGGCCGTACGCGACGCACAGAACAAGTCTCCGCAGGCCGCCGAGATGATCAAGAGCAGTAACAATCTCAGCGGGATGAAGCTCGGCAGCATGATCTTCGACCGGGTGCTCGCGAAGGCCGCTGCTGATGCCGGTGCGACGGTCTCCCGCAAGGACGTGCAGGACGCGCGGGCGCAGCTCGTCAAGCAGGCGGGCAGCGAGGCGCGGCTGCGGCAGGTCTACCTCCAGCAGAACGGCATCGCCCCCGGCCAGATCGACCAGGCACTCCAGGAACAGGTCACCGCTTCGAAGCTGGCCCAGTCCCTCGGCGCCGACCTCGGTACCTCGCAGGGGCAGGCGTCGGTACTCCAGGCCATGTCGAAGGCCTCCAAGTCGCTGGGTGTGGACGTCAATCCGCGCTACGGCGTCTGGGACTCCAGGAAGAGCCAGCTCGGCCCCTACAAGGCCCCGTGGATCGCCCAGGTCACCAAGGCGCCGTCCGCGGCGACGGGCGCCTGAGGGCAGTCCCGTCGCGGCGTGCGCGCAGGTCCCTCCTCCACGGGCAAACACCGCCTGCCATGGCACTCGCGGGGCGGGGTAGTTTCGACGGGTGACCGCATCAGACACCCCCGACACCCCTGACACCCCCGGCCGTATCGTGCTGCTCACCACCAGCCACCGGGTCGCGCCGGGGCTGCTGTCCTGGCCCGCCTGGCAGCTGCTCCGCGACGCCGACCGGGTGCTGTGCCCGGACGAGGGCCATCCCCAGCTGCCGTATCTGCGGGAGGCCGGCATCACCGCCGAGCACCTGTCACCGGACGCCGAGCAGCTCGTCGGGGAGTGCGCGGGCGGCCGCACCGTCGTGGTCCTTCCCACGGGGGAGGGCGACCGGCGTCTCACCGACGGACTGGCCCGGCTGGCCGGCAGCGGCAGGGTGCAGATGCCGGACCTGGAGCTGCTGCCCGGCTCCTACGACCTGCCGGGTGCGCGTCTGCTGGACCTCGTGCAGGTGATGGACCGGGTGCGCAGGGAGTGCCCCTGGACGTCGCAGCAGACGCATCAGGGGCTCGCCAAGTACCTCATCGAGGAGGCGTACGAACTCGTCGAGGCGATCGAGGACGGCGACCGTGACGAGCTCCGGGAAGAGCTGGGCGATGTGCTGCTCCAGGTCGTCTTCCACGCGCGGATCGCTCAGGAGGACGAGGACGAGCCGTTCTCCGTCGACGATGTGGCCGGCGGTCTCGTGGAGAAGCTCATCCGCCGCCATCCGCACATCTTCGGCGACGAGACCGCGGAGACGGCGGAGGACGTCCATGCCCACTGGGACCGCACCAAGGCGGCCGAGAAGCAGCGGGCGTCGGTGACGGAGGGGGTGCCGGTCGGGCAGCCCGCGCTGGCCCTCGCGGCGAAGCTGGCATCCCGGGTGCGGGGCGGCGGCCTCGTGGTCCCGCTCCCCGAGGGCGAGGGGGTCGGCTACCGGCTGCTCGCGATGGCCGCGGAGGCCGAGGCCGAGGGCACCGACCCCGAGGCCGCGCTGCGCGCCGCGGCGCGGGCGTACCGGGACGCGATCCTGGCCGCAGAAGGCGCCCGCGGATGACCGCGGGACCGCAGCCCGAACTCTTCACCTGGGAGTTCGCGACCGACCCCTACCCCGCCTACGCCTGGCTCCGGGAGAACGCCCCCGTGCACCGGGCGACGCTGCCCAGCGGGGTGGAGGCCTGGCTGGTGACCCGCTACCAGGACGCCAGGACGGCGCTGGCCGAACCCAGGCTGTCCAAGAACCCGGCTCATCACGCCGAGTCGCCGCACGCCAAGGGCAAGACCGGCATCCCCGGGGAGCGCAAGGCGGAGCTGATGACGCATCTGCTGAACATCGACCCGCCGGACCACACCAGGCTGCGGCGACTGGTGTCGAAGGCGTTCACCCCGCGCACGGTGGCGCTGTTCGCGCCCCGGGTGCAGGAGCTGACGGATCAGCTGATCGACCGGTTCGTGGAGAAGGGCGAGGCGGACCTCATCCATGAGTTCGCCTTCCCCCTCCCCATCTACGCGATCTGCGATCTGCTGGGCGTTCCGCGTGAGGACCAGGACGAATTCCGGGACTGGGCCGGCATGATGATCCGTCACGGCGGCGGGCCCCGCGGCGGTGTCGCACGCTCGGTGAAGAAGATGCGGAACTACCTCGCCGAGCTCATCCACCGGAAGCGGGAGAATCCGGGCGACGACCTGATCTCGGGTCTGATCCGGGCCAGTGACCACGGGGAGCATCTGACGGAGAACGAGGCCGCCGCGATGGCGTTCATCCTGCTCTTCGCCGGCTTCGAGACGACCGTGAACCTCATCGGCAACGGTGTGTACGCGCTGCTGCGCAACCCGGAACAGCGTGCGCGCCTCCAGTCTTCGCTGGCCGCCGGTGAGACCGGACTGCTGGCCACCGGGGTGGAGGAACTGCTGCGCTACGACGGGCCGGTTGAGCTCGCCACCTGGCGATTCGCCACCGAGGCGCTGACCCTGGGCGGGCAGGCCGTCGCGGAGGGCGATCCGGTTCTCGTCGTCCTCGCGGCCGCCGACCGCGACCCCGAGCGCTTCACCGAACCCGACACGCTCGACCTCTCGCGCGCCGACAACCAGCATCTCGGGTACGGACACGGCATTCACTACTGCCTGGGAGCCCCACTCGCCAGGCTCGAGGCGCAGACCGCTCTCGCCACGGTGCTGCGCCGGCTGCCCGAGCTGAGACTTGCGGTGAATCCTGACGATTTGCGCTGGCGCGGAGGGCTCATCATGCGTGGATTGCGCACGCTTCCGGTGGAGTTCACCCGTCATAAAAAGTGACGATCCGTCAGGACTGTGACTTTCACGTGATCTGCGCTGCATCGACTTGTGATCGCCGTTCGACTACGGCTACCTTCACCGTTCGAATCATCCGTCACACGGAAGGCCACCGCATGCGCACCGGGAACGGTCGGCATCGACGACCCCGCCAGGCTCCTGCCCTCGTTGTAGCGGCGGGAGTCACGGGATCCGCCATCGCCATTCCGCTGCTGGGCGCAGCCGGCGCACACGCCGCGGACGCCACCACGTGGGACCGGGTAGCGCTCTGTGAGAGCGGCGGCGTCTGGAGCGCCGATCTGGACAACGGCTACTACGGCGGACTGCAGCTGTCGCAGGACGCCTGGGACCAGTACGGCGGTGGTCAGTACGCATCGCGCCCCGACCTCGCCAGCCGGTCCCAGCAGATAGCCGTGGCCGAGAAGGTGTACGCGGCCGAGGGTGCCAAGCCCTGGCTCAGCTGCGCGACCATCTCCGGGCTGACGAAGGGCGACGCCACCGCGCCGCTGGTGGACCCGGGTGCCCCGGACACCGCGAGCCCCGCCCCCTCGGACTCGTCGTCCGGCTCGACCGGCACTCCGAAGAGCTCGGACCCGGCCACCGGGTCGCACTCGGACTCCGGTTCGGGCACGGCCTCGCCCTCGCCGTCCGATTCCGCCTCCGACTCCGGATCGGACTCGGACGCCACCGATCATCCGTCGGACTCCGCGTCTCCCGAACCCTCGCGGTCCACCGCGTCCGTCGACGCCTCCGACGACTCGTCCGCACCCTCGCAGAGCGAGAAGGCGGGCAAGCACCGCGGCGGCCGGGCCGACGAGCCGCTGAACGGTTCGGCCCGGCCCGAGGACTCGGGCCGGCATGCCTCGCGCTCGGAGAGCCCGGAGCGCGACGACGCCGGTTCGGAGCACAGCTATACCGTCCGCTCGGGTGACAACCTCTGGGCGATCGCCCACGCGCATGATCTGCCCGGCGGGTGGCGCGCGCTCTACGCCGCGAATCACCGGACGGTCGGCAGCGACCCGGATCTCATCATTCCTGGCCAGACCCTTGATCTCGACCAGAATCAGGGCTAGTTGGCCCAACTATGTCCGGATTTGGCATCGGTGAGACATGACTCTCGTCCGACTCGCCGGAGGTTCGGACTGTCCGCTCCGTCCACGCCGTCCCTCACCTGCGTAAATGCGTCCCGATGGGGGCCGAATGGGACAAGATCCCTCCGATGTTCATCTTTGAATATCGGGGGGATCTGTGTTTCGGTCAGAACCGCTCGCACCGCGGGCCCCTTCGACCGCCACGCCGAATCCTGTCATCGGTCGATGGGTTGTATTCGACGCGTAAAAGCGCCGTAGGCAGGAGCGGGGGACCCAGGTAAGTGCCGGGTCCGGCCGTCCCTCCGGAGTCCGCATCGGCGGAATCCGTGAACGGGACGAACGGATACGGCTTGGGGTGAAGTTGTGCGCAGGTGCGCACGGCCGGGCAACTCATTGGCCCGAACCCGACAGCTCACCTCGTAGGCGTCGGTGAGGAGATACTTGATGCTGTTTTCGTCCAGCAAGTCCAAGCACCGTCGCCCGTCCAAGGCCGTCCGTATCGCCACGCTCGCCGGTGTGACCGGTGCGGCAGTCGCCGTGCCGCTGCTCGGTGCGACCTCCGCCTCCGCTGCTTCCGTTTCCACCTGGGACGCGGTCGCGCAGTGCGAGTCCGGCGGCAACTGGTCGATCAACACGGGCAACGGCTACTACGGCGGCCTGCAGTTCTCGAACTCCAGCTGGGCCGCCGCCGGCGGTACGCAGTACGCGTCGCGTGCCGACCTGGCCACCAAGGACCAGCAGATCGCCGTGGCCGAGAAGCTCCTCGAGATGCAGGGTCCGGGTGCCTGGTCCTGCGCCGGTGCCGGCGGTCTGACCAACGACGGTGTGGACCCGGGCGTCAACCCCTCCGGCTCGACCGCCGAGAAGGCCGCGCCGAAGCAGGAGACCCACAGCGACCAGCAGACCGCTTCCCGCGGCGAGGCCCGTAAGGCCGCGCCGAAGCACGCCGCCCCGGAGAAGATCCGCAAGGGCGACGGCGAGTACAAGGTGAAGGCCGGCGACACCCTCTCCACCATCGCCAAGTCGCACCACCTCTCCGGCGGCTGGAAGAAGGTCTACGACCTGAACAAGGACGTCGTGAAGCACGCCGACCTGATCTACCCCGGGCAGCAGCTGCACCTGAGCTGATCCCGGCCCCCGGTCCACCCCGGCCCGGCGCGACTTCCCCCGAACGCGCCGGGCCGGGGTTTTTCTCCGCCAGTCCGGTTACCAGCGAGTAGATTTGCTGATCTTCGGGCGGTAATACGGTCTTTTGTGCCCTTTTTCGTCCCAGGGGCCGGGCGTCCGGCCTGCTGGAGGCCCCGGGCCGGTTAGGCTCATGGCGCAAGGCCACAGAGACCCTGCACCCATAGCGTCACATCCCAGAAGGAGATGCTCGTGCCGTCCATCGACGTCGTCGTAGCCCGGGAAATCCTGGACTCCCGAGGCAACCCCACGGTCGAGGTCGAGGTCGGCCTCGACGACGGCAGCACGGGTCGTGCTGCAGTTCCGTCCGGAGCCTCCACCGGTGCGTTCGAGGCCATCGAGCTTCGCGACGGTGACCCCAACCGCTACCAGGGCAAGGGTGTCGAGAAGGCCGTCCTGGCCGTCATCGAGCAGATCGGTCCGGAGCTCGTCGGCTACGACGCCACCGAGCAGCGGCTGATCGACCAGGCCATGTTCGACCTGGACGCCACCGACAACAAGGGCTCGCTGGGCGCCAACGCCATCCTCGGCGTCTCGCTCGCCGTGGCGCACGCCGCGTCCGAGGCCAGCGACCTGCCTCTCTTCCGCTACCTCGGCGGTCCGAACGCGCACCTGCTGCCCGTTCCGATGATGAACATCCTCAACGGTGGGTCGCACGCCGACTCCAACGTCGACATCCAGGAGTTCATGATCGCGCCGATCGGCGCCGAGTCCTTCTCCGAGGCGCTCCGCTGGGGTGCCGAGGTCTACCACACCCTCAAGAAGGTCCTGAAGGGCAAGGGCCTGGCGACCGGTCTCGGTGACGAGGGCGGCTTCGCGCCGAACCTCGACTCGAACCGTGCCGCCCTCGACCTCATCATCGAGGCCATCAAGGAGGCCGGTTACGTCCCGGGCAAGGACATCGCGCTGGCGCTGGACGTCGCCGCGTCCGAGTTCTACAAGGACGGCCTGTACGAGTTCGAGGGCAAGTCCCGCTCGGCCGCCGAGATGACCGAGTACTACGAGGAGCTCGTCGCCGCGTACCCGCTGGTCTCCATCGAGGACCCGCTGTTCGAGGACGACTGGGCCGGCTGGAACGTTCTCACCGAGAAGCTGGGCAGCAAGATCCAGATCGTCGGCGACGACCTCTTCGTCACCAACCCCGAGCGCCTGGCGCGTGGCATCGAGGAGAACTCGGCCAACGCCCTGCTCGTCAAGGTCAACCAGATCGGTTCGCTGACGGAGACGCTGGACGCCGTCGAGCTGGCCCAGCGCAACGGCTTCAAGTGCATGATGTCGCACCGCTCCGGTGAGACCGAGGACGTCACCATCGCCGATCTTGCCGTCGCCACCAACTGCGGTCAGATCAAGACCGGTGCCCCGGCCCGGTCCGAGCGGGTCGCCAAGTACAACCAGCTGCTCCGCATCGAGGAGATCCTGGACGACGCCGCGGTGTACGCGGGCCGGTCGGCGTTCCCCCGCTTCAAGGGCTGAGTTCCCCCCGGGGGGCTCCCTGCTCCTGACGAACGCTGCCCGCCCCGGCGGACGCGGGCCGGGCGGCGTCCGAACACCCGGTCAGCGGCTTTGCATCCAAAGAACTGAATGAGGAGCAAAGGCGCAGCGAAGCGCAGCCGTCCCCGGACACGGTCCCGTACCGTGTCCGGGGACGGACGTGCGTATACGGGGAGGCGGCATGGCAGGGAACCGGGACCGGTTCTCCACCGCGACCAGGCTCAAGGCGCTGGGTGAACAGACAGCCGCCCGGGTCTACCGCTCCCAGTCCAGGCGACAGGCCCGCCGTCCCCGGCTCACCGGCCGGGCGGCGATACTGCTGATGGTGCTGTGCACGCTGGTCGTCGCGCTGGCCTATCCGATGCGGCAGTACGTCTCGCAGCGCAACGACATCGCGGATCAGCGCCGGCAGGCGCACGAGGCGAAGGCCCGCGTCGAGGAACTGCGGGACGAGAAGGCACGTCTGCAGGACAACGCATACGTGGAGCGGCTGGCCAGGGAGCATCTGCACTACGTGCGGCCGGGGGAGGAGAACTACACCGTCGTCGACCCCGACGCCCGCAGACAGCGGTCCCAGGACCAGGGCGCGACGGACCGGCCCTGGTACACCAACCTCTGGGACGGCGTGGACAACGCCGACCGCACCAAAAAGCAATAGACACCAGCAAACCCTGACGAACAGATCCAAGGCAGGCATGGAAACGCCCCCTCCGCAGACCGACCGCACCGAGCCGACCGACGCGGACATCGCCGCGTTCCGGCAACAGCTGGGCCGCCCGCCGCGCGGCCTGCGCGCCATCGCGCACCGTTGCCCGTGCGGCAATCCCGACGTCGTCGAAACGGCGCCGCGCCTCGAGGACGGCACGCCGTTCCCGACGACGTACTACCTGACGTGCCCCCGCGCGGCGTCGGCGATCGGCACGCTGGAGGCGAACGGCGTGATGAGGGAGATGACCGAGCGCCTCGGCAACGACCCCGAACTGGCCGCCGCTTACCGCGCCGCCCATGAGGACTACATCGCGCGCCGCGATGCCATCGAGGTGCTGGAGGGGTTCCCGAGCGCCGGGGGGATGCCGGACCGGGTGAAGTGTCTGCACGTTCTGGTGGGTCATTCGCTGGCTGCCGGTCCCGGGGTGAACCCGCTGGGGGACGAGGCGATCGCGATGCTGCCGCAGTGGTGGGCGAAGGGCCCCTGTGTGTCGCCCTGTCAGGACGCGGCCGGCCCGTCCGGCGAGTGACGGGCCGGCCCGTCCGGAACGTGACGGCCCGTCCGGCGACCGCCGGCCCCCGGTGCTCGTACCCGGGCACCGGTACACGAGAGGAACACACCAGATGACCCGCGTTGCCGCCGTCGACTGCGGTACCAACTCCATCCGGCTGCTGGTCGCGGACGTGGACCCGGCCACCGGTGAACTCACCGACATCGACCGGCGGATGACCATCGTCCGGCTCGGCCAGGGTGTGGACAGAACGGGGCGGATCGCCCCGGAAGCCCTGGAGCGGACCTTCGCCGCGTGCAAGGAGTTCGCCGGGATCATCGCGGAGCACGGCGCCGAACGCGTCCGCTTCGTCGCCACGTCCGCCTCCCGGGACGCCGAGAACCGCGACGAGTTCGTCAGCGGGGTGGTGGACATCCTCGGCGTCGAGCCGGAGGTGATCACCGGGGACCAGGAGGCCGAGTTCTCCTTCACCGGCGCCACCAGGGAGCTGGCGGGACAGGGCGGCCGGTATCTGGTCGTGGACATCGGTGGTGGGTCGACCGAGTTCGTCGTGGGGGACGACCGCGTGGGGGCGGCCCGTTCTGTGGACATCGGCTGCGTGCGGCTCACCGAGCGGCATGTGCGCAACGATCCGCCCACCCTCGGCGAGATCACCGCGATCCGCGCAGACATCACCGCCGCTCTCGACCTGGCCGACGAGACGGTCCCGCTGGCCGGGGACCGTACGCTCGTCGGGCTGGCCGGATCGGTCACCACCATCGCGGGCATCGCGCTGGGTCTCGGCACCTACGACTCCGCGGCGATCCACCGCTCACGGATCACGGCGGAACGGGTCGGTGAGATCGTGGGGCAGCTCCTCCGGTCGACCCACGATGAGCGCGCCGCGATCCCCGTGATGCATCCCGGGAGGGTCGATGTGATCATCGCGGGCGCGCTGGTCCTGTACGAGATCATGAAGCGCACCGGGGCCGCGGAGGTGGTCGTCAGCGAGCACGACATCCTCGACGGCATTGCCTGGCACATCGCACTCGGGGACGACTGATCCGCCGGCCGGACGAGGCGGCGCGGAGGCTCCGGTCTCCGGGCCGGCCGTTCCCGGAGGGGGCGGTGGACAGCCGTGCCGGGGCCGCCTGCTCCATGGCCGGAAAGGGGCTTCGGAAGGCCTCGGGGGGCGGTCTGATCGATCAGCCCCGGGAAAGTTCGTGAACTTCTTCACAAGGAATCGGGGCCGGGCGGCCGAAGTTTCCGGGCCATTGGTCCTTCGAGGGGGCCCGAAGGTCCCGATTCCCTCCATGACGGACGTCCCGCCGTCTGTTACAGGCGGATGACATCGGGCAGTGGTCCACTCGGCTCCGCGCGGTGAGGTCCAGCTCAAGAGGGGTGAACAACGTGCACCCGGGCACTCTGGTTCCCCTGTGAAGTGATGGCCTGCGTCACACGAGCCGCGCAGTGTAGCAGAGGGTCCACCCGACCTTGTGAAGGGGCGCACGAGGTACCCCCCTCCAAGAGGTGGATACTCGTTGCCATGAGCACCACGGAGCGTCCCAGGATCCTCGTAGTTGGAGGCGGGTACGTAGGCCTGTACGCAGCTCGACGCATTCTCAAGAAGATGCGCTACGGCGAGGCGACCGTCACGGTCGTCGACCCGCGCTCGTACATGACGTACCAGCCCTTCCTCCCCGAAGCTGCTGCCGGCAGCATCTCGCCTCGGCATGTCGTCGTCCCGTTGCGACGCGTGCTGCCCAAGGCTGAGATCCTCACCGGCCGAGTCACCACCATCGACCAGGACCGCAAGGTCGCCACGGTCGCGCCGCTCGTCGGCGAGGCCTATGAGCTGCCCTTCGACTACCTGATCATCGCGCTCGGCGCGGTCTCCCGTACCTTCCCGATCCCCGGTCTCGCCGAGCAGGGCATCGGCATGAAGGGTGTGGAGGAGGCCATCGGCCTTCGCAACCACGTCCTCGAGCAGCTCGACAAGGCTGCATCGACGACCGACGAGGATGTCCGCCGCAAGGCGCTGACCTTCGTCTTCGTCGGCGGTGGATTCGCCGGTGCGGAGACCATCGGTGAGGTCGAGGACATGGCCAGGGACGCTGCCAAGTACTACAGCAACGTCAAGCGCGAGGACATGCGCTTCGTGCTGGTCGACGTGGCCGACAAGATCCTTCCCGAGGTCGGGCCGAAGCTCGGCGCGTACGGCAAGGAGCACCTGGAGTCCCGCGGTATCGAGGTCTACCTCAAGACCGGCATGGACTCCTGCATCGACGGTCACGTCGTCCTGAACAACGGCCTCGAGGTCGACTCCAACACCCTGGTGTGGACCGCCGGTGTGAAGCCGAACCCGGTGCTGGCCCGCTACGGCCTGCCGCTCGGCCCCCGTGGTCACGTGGACACGTCCGAGAAGCTTCAGGTGCAGGGCACCGACTACATCTGGGCCGCGGGCGACAACGCCCAGGTGCCGGACATGGCTGCCCGCGAGGCAGGCGTGGAGAACGCCTGGTGCCCGCCGAACGCCCAGCACGCGCTGCGCCAGGCCAAGGTCCTCGGCGACAACGTCATCTCGGGCATGCGCGGCTTCCCGCAGGGCACCTACAAGCACGCCAACAAGGGTGCGGTGGCGGGCCTCGGCCTCCACAAGGGTGTCGCGATGATCGTCATGGGCAAGATGAAGATCAAGCTCAAGGGCCGTCTCGCCTGGTACATGCACCGTGGTTACCACGGTCTCGCGGTGCCGACCTGGAACCGCAAGATCCGTGTCGTCGCCGACTGGACCCTCGCGATGTTCCTCAAGCGTGAGGTGGTCTCGCTCGGCGCCATGGAGACTCCCCGCGAGGAGTTCTACGAGGCGGCCAAGCCGGCGCCCGTCCCGGCCCCGGCCGCGGTCAAGCCCGAGGGTGAGAAGGCCAAGGCCTCCTGACCCTGCGTCAGCCGACGCGGGAGCAGGGCCCGAGCAGTACCCAGCAGTAAAGGTTCCGTCCGAAGGGGCCGTCCGCCATCCGTGGTGCGGACGGCCCCTTCGGCGTTCCGGGACACATGTACATGTATCAACCATGGATTTTGCGGACCCGTTATGTGGTAGTGGGACTGCAACGGCAGGTATTGGTTGTTTACGTAGTGCTGAGCGTTTCCCGCCCGTACGGAGGTGTGTGCCATGGCCGACGCCGCGCTGCGTCTGACCACTCTCGCCGAGGAACTTCTGGGAGCCCCGCTCCCGTTGAGGATCCGGGCCTGGGACGGCAGCGAGTCCGGGCCGCCGGGCACTCCCGTTCTGGTGATCCGGCACCGCAGGGCGCTGCGGCGGCTGTTGTGGAAGCCGGGCGAGCTCGGCCTGGCCCGAGCCTGGGTGGCGGGTGAGATCGATGTGGACGGCGATCTGTACGCGGCGCTGGACCTGCTGGCAGGACTGATCTGGGAGCGGGACGACGAAGAGGGCGGCAAGAAGGCGGGGCACCCGCTGTTCGACCCGCGGCTGCGGGCGGCCGCCCGCGGACTGCTGGACATCGGGGGACTGCTGCCCCCGCCGCCCCCACCGGCCGAGGAGATCCGCAGACGCCGCGGCCCCATCCACACGAAGCACCGTGACAAACGGGCCATCAGCCATCACTACGACGTGGGGAACGACTTCTACGAGCGGGTGCTCGGCCCCTCGATGGTCTACTCCTGCGCCTACTGGGCCGACGACTCCACCCTGGAGACCGCCCAGCGCGACAAGCTCGACCTGGTCTGCCGCAAGCTGGCCCTCGAGGAGGGCACGCGGCTGCTCGACGTCGGCTGCGGCTGGGGCTCGATGGCCATACACGCGGCTCGTGAGTACGGCGCCCGGGTCACCGGCGTCACCCTCTCGCGCGAGCAGGCGGCGTACGCCCGCAAGCGCATCGCGGAGGAGGGGCTCACCGACCGGATCGAGATCCGGGTCCAGGACTACCGGGACGTCAGGGACGGTCCCTATGACGCGATTTCCTCGATCGGGATGGCGGAACACGTCGGCTCGGTGCGCTACCGGGAGTACGCGGACAGTGTCTTCGCCCTGCTGAAGCCCGGCGGCCGACTGCTCAACCACCAGATCGCCCGCCGCCCCGAGCTTGATGAATCGGCGTATGAGATCGACGGTTTCATCGACGCGTACGTCTTCCCCGACGGTGAGCTGGCGCCGTTGGGCTCCACGGTGGCCACCCTGGAGGAGGCGGGCTTCGAGGCACGTGACGTGCAGACGCTCCGCGAGCACTACGCGCTGACCCTGCGCCAGTGGGTGGCCAATCTGGAGGCGCACTGGCCGGAGGCGGTACGGCTGGCCAGTCCTGGCCGGGCCCGGGTCTGGCGGCTCTACATGGCCGCATCGGCACTTGCCTTCGAACACAACCGGATCGGCGTCAACCAGATCCTGGCGGTGAGGACCCCGGAGAACGGCGCGTCGGGGGTGCCGCGCCGGGTGTACGACTGGCGCTGACCGGCCCGCCGCCGGTACGCCAAGGGCCCGGGACGGTGTCCCGGGCCCTTCGCCGCGATCCGCCCGGCTACTCGGTCTTGATCGCTGTCAGCATGTTCAGCCGCGCGGCGCTGCGGGCCGGCCAGAGCGCGGCCAGCACCCCGACGAACGCGGCGAGCAGCAGGAAGATCCCGATCCGGTCCCACGGCATGACCATCGCGTAGTGCGGGATGCTCGACTTGATCGTCTGGCCGAGCGCCCAGGCGAGGAACGAGCCGAGACCGATACCGATCACCGCGCCGAACACCGAGATCACCACGGCCTCGAGACGGATCATCCGCTTGACCTTGGCGCGGTCCAGGCCGATCGCCCGCAGCATGCCGATCTCCTGCTGCCGTTCGAAGACCGACATCGCCAGGGTGTTGATGACCCCGAGCACCGCGATGATCAGGGCCATCGCGAGCAGCCCGTACATGATGTTCAGGGCGGTGTTGATGACGCCGCCGAACTGGTTGCGGATGTCCTGCTGGTTCATGACGGAGATGGCGGGGTTGTCACCCAGGGCGTTGACCAGTGCCTGCTCGTTGGCCTTGCCGCTGCCTCCGTCCATCTTCACGAAGATCTGCTGGATGTCCGGCTTCTTCTCGTGCGGGGCGAGCACCCGGGTGGAGGCGAGGACGGGGGAGAGCAGCTCGTTGTCCTCGTAGACCGCGCCGACGGTGAGTTCGCCCTTCTTGTCGTCCAGGTACGTCGCGGGCAGTTTGGTGCCTGGCTTCCAGCCCTGCTTGTCGGCGGTCTTCCTGGCGACCGCGATCTCTCCCTTGCCGAGGGTGTCCAGGGAACCGGAGACCGTGGTGAGGGTGAGTACCTGCTGGATGTCGCCGGGGGTGACACCGGAGACCGACTCGTCGTGGCCGCCGATGACGACCTGGCTGCCGCTCTGCGGCGATGCGGCGCTCACACCCTTGGCGTGGTGCAGCGCGGTGAGTGCCGAAGGAGCCAGGGACATGCCGTTGGCCATCTGGACCATGTAGTCGGCCTTGATGTTGTCCGTGGTCATGCGGTCCACGGCCTGGCTCATCGTGGCGCCGAGCACCGAGAGCCCGGTGACCAGGGTGAGCCCGATCGCCAGCGCGGAAGCGGTGGCCCCGGTGCGGCGCGGGTTGCGTACCGCGTTCTGGCCCGCCAGCTTGCCCGAGACCCCGAACACGCCGCGCAGCAGCGGCCGTACCAGCGCGATGACGGGGCGGGACAGCAACGGGATCAGCACGATCACGCCGACCAGTGTCAGGAAGGCTCCTGCCGCGATCATCATCCGGCCGTCGGACCCGGCCGCCGCTCCGGCGACGATCACGGCGGCGCCGAGCAGGGTGATGACTCCGCCGATGGAGTTGCGGACCACCAGGGTCTTGGTGGTCGCGGGCAGGTGGGCGCTGCCCATGGCCGCCACCGGCGGGATCTTCGCGGCCCTGCGGGCCGGCAGCCAGGCGGCCAGCATGGTGATCACCACGCCGACCGCGAACGCGGCCAGCGCGGTGGTGGGCGCCACGATCAGTGGACCGCCCGGCACCTTCGCACCGAAAGCGCCCATCGCGGAACGCAGCCCCACGGCGAGGCCGATACCGAGCGCGAAGCCGATCGCCGACGCGACCGCGCCGACCACCAGTGCCTCGGCGAGCACCGAGCGGGTGACCTGCTTGCGGGAGGCACCCACGGCACGCAGCAGCGCGAGTTCCCTGGTCCGCTGGGCGACCAGCATGGTGAAGGTGTTGGAGATCAGGAAGATACCCACGAAGAGCGCGACACCGGCGAACGCGAGCAGCATCTGGCTGAGACCGGACATGCCCTTCTCGATCTGCCGGGCCTGGTCGTCGGCGAGCTGCTTGCCGGTCTGGGCATGGGCGTTCGACGGCAGGAGCGGCTTGACCTCGGTCAGAATCCGGTGGTCGGACGCGCCCGCGGCGGCGGCGACGTTGACGTCCTCGAAGTAGCCGGGCTCCAGATACAGCTTCTGGGCCACCGCCGTGTCGAAGAGCACCAGGCTGCCGCCCGCGCTGACCGAGCCGTCCTCGGTGTCGAAGATGCCGGCGAGCCTGAATTCCTGGACCGGGCCGTTGGTGGAGACCCGTACGGTGTCGCCGACCCGGTAGTGGCCCTTGTCGGCGGTGGCCCGGTCGAGGGCGATGTCGCCGACCCGCAGGGGGCCCGTCCCGTCGGTGAAGGTGTACTGGCTGTCCTTGTCCTGCTTGCCGGGCGCGTAGTTGGCCCCGGTGTTGGACCAGCCGTTGCCGATCAGCTTGCCGTTGCGGTCCGCGACGCCGGCGAATCCCGAGACCCGTCCGGTCGCGGAGGAGACCCCGTCGAGACGCCGGATCTTCTCCAGGGTCTTCGAGCTGATGCCGGGGCTCTGCCGGGCGCCGCTGTCGTCGTTGTACGAGGTGACGGAGACCGCGACGTTGTCGTAGCTCTTCGCCGACTGGTTGCGGAAGGCGTGGCCGAGGGTGTCGGTGAAGACCAGGGTGCCGGAGACGAAGGCCACGCCGAGCATCACGGCGAGCAGGGTCATCAGCAGTCTGGCCTTGTGCGCGAGCACATTGCGCAAGGCGGTACGGAACATGGTGTTGTCAGTCCTGGAGTTGTCGGATGAGCCGTCGGGAGGCCGGCGGATACGCCTGCGGGGCAGCGGAGCGAGCCGGTGTCAGCTGGTCCGGCCGCGGGCGTCGAACTCCTTCATCCGGTCGAGTACGCCGTCTGCGGTGGGGGCCAGCATCTCGTCGACGATCCGGCCGTCGGCGAGGAAGATCACCCGGTCCGCGTAGGCGGCGGCCACCGGGTCATGGGTCACCATGACCACGGTCTGGCCCAGTTCCCGCACGGAGTTGCGCAGGAAGCCCAGTACCTCGGCGCCCGAGCGGGAGTCCAGGTTCCCGGTCGGTTCGTCACCGAAGATGATCTCCGGCTGGGAGGCCAGGGCGCGGGCCACCGCGACTCGCTGCTGCTGGCCGCCGGAGAGCTGGGTCGGCCGGTGGCTGAGCCGCTCCGCGAGGCCCACCATCTTGATCACCTCGGCCAGCCACGCCTTGTCGGGCTTGCGGCCCGCGATGTCCATCGGCAGCGTGATGTTCTCTGCCGCGGTCAGCGTGGGCAGCAGGTTGAACGCCTGGAATATGAAGCCGATCTTGTCCCGGCGCAGCTGTGTGAGCTGCTTGTCCTTGAGCGTCCCGAGCTCCGTCTCACCGATCCGTACGGAGCCGGAGCTGAACGTGTCCAGCCCCGCCACACAGTGCATCAGCGTCGACTTGCCCGAGCCGGACGGGCCCATGATCGCGGTGAACTCGCCCTGCCGGAAATCCACGGAGACCTGGTCGAGGGCGACGACCTTGGTCTCACCCTGCCCGTACACCTTGGACAGTTCGGTGGCGCGGGCGGCCACCGCGGTAGTGCGGCGAGCGGTGGTGGACGTGGTCACTGTGGGGCTCCTGTCAGGACGGTCGGGGACCGAGGTGCGATGGGACCCCTTCATCCTGTCCGTCGTCCCGCGCCGGGACGTCCCTCCGCGTGCCCGTTCCCGGGGCCCTCTTGAGGCTGACCGGGGAGCCCTCGTCTCCTCCTCCGGGATGACCCCGGCCCTGAGCCCCGGTCCGGGGTCGGGCCCTCCCGGGACCGGGACCGGCGTGGCGGACCCGTGCGCTGCCCCGCGCGGCCGGCGCCGGCCCGCGACCACCGGGCAGCAGGGAGCCGTCCCGTGCGGACGGCGAGGGGCCGGCCGGTACGCCGGGTCCCCTCCTGCTCCGGTCACCCTGACGCCGGACGGGAGCACCCACGTCCGGGTGACGGGCGAGGCCGCATCCCCGGCCCGGACGAGCAGGGGGACACCCCGGCGCGCTGTCGCGTCGGCGAAAGGGACCAGCATGTGGCGCGGGCGCACTGACCGGGCGTCGACTTTCCGTCAATCCCGCACCCCCGGGTACAGCGCGGTCACCGCGCGTGGCACGCGCCCATGGCAGTTCAGGGTGCTGACGGACCTTCAGGCATCAATAAAATAAGACAACATCGGGTTTTTATGCAGCAAGGCGGGGGCTGCGTCCCGATAGGCTCTGATCTACACGAATGCGGAGCCGCGCGCCTTGCCCGGATGGTGGAATGCAGACACGGCGAGCTTAAACCTCGCTGCCCCTCGGGGGCGTACCGGTTCAAGTCCGGTTCCGGGCACCTCGCCGGATGCGTGCCCGAGTGGGGAAACCCGGGGCGGATCACGGCGCCCGCTGCGACCGAGGCGCCGCTCACCCAGCCGTACGGCTCGTCCTCCTGGACCATGGGCTCAGCCGGCGGCGGCCTGACCGCCCGTCATCTGCTCGACGAGGCGCCGTGTCGCGTCGGGACCGAAGCACAGCGCGAGGCTCTCGGCGGATTCGGCCGCGGCCTGTTCGCTGCGCGGGAACAGGGCCTGCTCGTACGCGGTGAGGGCTGCCTCGGTGTCGCCGGGGTGGGCGGCGATGGCGGCCGCGAGATCGGCACCGTCGAGCATGGCCAGGTTCGCGCCCTCGCCGGCGAACGGGGACATCAGATGGGCCGCGTCGCCCAGCAGCGTCACACCCGGTGTGCGCTCCCACCGGTGTCCGACGGGCAGGGCGTGGACCGGACGGGGGACCAGTGCGCCCTCGGCGTCGGCGATCAGCGCGCGCAGCCGCTCGTCCCAGCCGTCGAAGTGCTTCAGCAGGGCTCGCTTGGCCGCGCCGGTGTCGGTGAAGTCGATGGCGCGCAGCCAGTCGGCGGGAACCCTGAGAGCCGTGTAGGCGTGCAGGACGCCGTCACTCTCGACATGGGTGAGGAAGCCCTTCCCGTCGGCGAGCGCGAACATCATGCCTCCCCCGGCGAGTTCCGCGGCGCTCCGGTGGCGGGTGGCCGCGTCGGGCAGATCGGTCTCGACGAAGGAGATGCCGGTGTAGGCCGGCGCCGCGTCCGAGAGCAGCGGGCGGATCCTCGACCAGGCGCCGTCGGCGCCGATCAGCAGGTCCGTGGTGAAGGCGGTGCCGTCGGAGAGCGTGACCTCGTGGCGTCCGCCGCCCAGCGGGCGGGCGCCGTCGACCTTGGCGCCCCAGCGGATCGTGGTGCCGGGCAGGGAGTCGAGCAGGATGCGGCGCAGATCCTCGCGGTTCACCTCGGGACGGTCGCCCTGTTCGGTGTCGTCCCGCAGCCGGACCGTGCCGTCCTTGCCGACGATGCGCGTGGCCTCGCCCCCGGGATGGACGATCCCGCGGAACTCCTCGTAGAGGCCCGCGGCGCTGAGCGCGGCCTGGCCCGATTCCGCGTGGAGGTCCAGCATGCCGCCCTGGTCGCGGGCCGACGGTGAGGCGTCGAGGTCGTGGACGGCCGCCTCGATCCCATGGACGTGCAGGACACGGGCCAGGGTGAGGCCGCCGAGACCGGCGCCGACGACGGTGATGGGGTGGTGCTGTGAGGACATGGGCATGCTCCTTACGGCGTGGGGCGGTGGGCTGGTCGTCCGGTGCCGGCTCCGTCCGCTGCCGGTGTCTCCGGCAGCGGTTGCGTCTGCGGTCCGGTGATTCCGGTGGCTCACGTCCTGGTGTCCGGCGCCGGTGCCGCCTGCATTCCGCTGATCAGCACGTCGAAGCCCCAGGCCAGCCGGGCCCGGCCGGTGCCGGACAGCAGGCCGGCGCCGAGGGCGGCGATGTGCGGACGGCGCGCGTCGGACGCGCCGCGCAGCGCGGTGGTGAGCGCGTCCCAGTCGTCCTGGGCGCCGATGTCCTGGGCGCGGGACGAGTGCTCGGCCGCGTTCGTGGTGGCGAACTGCAACAGCATGTCGACCGCCCAGGCGGCTTTCCCCGGCGGGAAGCCGCCTTCGTCCAGCAGCGCGAGCACCGCCTCGACCAGATCGAGGTAGTGCTCCCCGGACGGCCGGGCCAGCAGTGCGGATCTGGCAAGCGCCGGGTGCTCGAACAGCACCTCGATGTACGAGGTGAGGATCCGCACCAGCCGGTCGCGCCACTCCCCGCCCGCCCCGGCCGGACTCAGATCGACCGCGCCGAGCAGTTCGTCGAGGACCGCCGCATGCAGCTCGGCGGTGTTGCGGACGTAGACGTAGAGCGAGGCCGGGCCGGTGTCGAGCTCCTGCGCCAGCCGGCGCATGGTCACCCGCTCGAGCCCCTCGGCCCGCATCAGATCCACTGCGGTCGCGACGATGCCGCCCAGGGTCAGAGCCGGTTTGGCCGGCCGCTCGCGGCGGCTTCGCGGTGTGTTGGTGCCTGGTGTCATGTCACCAGAATAGCGAACATGTTCGCTACGAACAACATCGTAACGAACATGTTCGTAGCGAATGTCCGTTCCGGTGTCACTCGGTCAGGTCACTCACGGAAGCGCTACGAGGCGGTCAGGTGGGCAGACGCCATAATGAGGAAAAGATCCTTCCTGGGCAGTAGAGCCATCGCTTTGCTGTCCCATTACTCTTGACGCGAGGCCACGCAGCGTGGCCACTGAGGAGTGAGATGAGGAGCAGCAACCCGGTCTTCTCGCGACGGGGCTTCAGCCGCGACACCGGCTACGCGGGCTTCAACGCGGCGCCGCAGGCCGGGGGCCCAGCGGTAGGGACCAACCCGTACGCGACGAACCCGTACGCCACCGACCCGTACGCCCCTCCGGCGCCGCCGCGCAGCAACGCGATGACGATGGACGACGTCGTCACCCGTACGGCCATCACGCTCGGCACTGTGGTGGTCGGCGCCGTCATCGCCTGGGCCGTCCTGCCGGTCTCCTCGACCAGCTACGGCCTGGCCGTCGGGTCCGCACTGCTGGCGTTCGTGCTGGCCATGGTGCAGTCCTTCAAGCGCACCCCGGTGCCGGCGCTGATCCTCGGATACGCCTTCTTCGAGGGCATCTTCCTCGGCGTGATCAGCGAGATCTACAACTCCGCCTGGTCCGGCGCGCCCTTCCAGGCGGTGCTCGGCACCATGGCGGTCTCGGCCGCCACCCTGGTGGCGTACAAGCAGCGCTGGATTCGTGTCACCGCGCGGTATGCGCGGATCGGCATGACCATCGCGATCGCCTTCGTGATCGTGATGGTGGTCAATCTGCTGCTGGTCGTCACCGGCGTCGCCGACAACGGCGGCCTCCGCGGGTTCGGCCCGCTCGGTGCGCTCGTCGGGATCCTGGCGATTCTGATCGGCTGCTTCTTCCTGACGCTTGACTTCAAGCAGATCGAGGACGGCATCGCCTACGGCGCCCCGCGTGAGGAGTCCTGGCTGGCCGCTTTCGGGCTGACGATGGCTCTGGTCTGGATCTACCTGGAGATGCTGCGACTCGTCGCGATCCTGAACCGCTAGTTCGTCTGCGAGACATGTGCGTGCAGGGCCCGCCCCCATCGGGGCGGGCCCTGCGGTGTGTCCGGGGAGGCGTCCGGACAGCGCTTCGCCCCGCGGGCCGTGGCCGGGCGGGGCGAAGCGCCGTCGTGCGCGGGCCTCAGGCCAGCCGTCGCGCGGCACGCCTCAGGTCGTACTCGTGGATGATCGCTTTGGCGTGGCCGTACGCCAGATGATGTTCCGTTCTCAGCCAGGTGACCTTCTCGTCGAAGCGGACGAGTGCGGGTCCTTCGTCGACGGCGTGGAGCCAGTCGGATACTTCACGCCCTGTGCATTGGGGAATGCGGGAGAGCAGATTGCGATGGGTCTCTTCGGAGAAGACTTGGGACATCGGCGCCTCCGGAGGCGTTGCGCTGAGTCGGCCGTAGACCGTCCTTCACTGCACCGTGCCTGAGCGCAGGCTCGTTGGCAACAGGCAGGGACGGGCGCGTAGGGTCGCGGCGTGCTTGATACGACCCCCCTCACCACCGCAGTGAGCCGTTTCGCGGACCGGCTGAGGTCCGCCCCGCAGAGCCGGCTGAACCGTGGCGCCGCCGCCGAGGGCCTTGCGCTGGCCAGGGAACTCTCCCTGCGGGCGCAGCTGCTGGAGGACCCGGACGCCGATCGGCGGGTCATGCCGGACGCCGGGATATTCGCCGTCGCCGATCAACTCGTGGTCGCGGGCAACGACTTGGCCGAGGAATTGCGGACGGCCTCGTCCGCAGAGCTGGACGAGGCCGTGAAGATCGTTGAAGCGGCTGCCGTCGAGTCGGGGGTGTGACGGCGGGAGGCGTGGCGCGGCGGGGGTGGGCCGCGCGGCAGCCGGGGCGGACCGTGCGGGTCAGAGCGAGGCTATGACCCGGTCGGCGAGAATGTAGACGTTCTCCTCGCCGCAGGTGAAGGTCAGTGCGAACGCGCCGGAGATGCCGGAACCGCCCAGCAGGACCGGGGTCTCACCCAGACGTAGGGCCTCGGCGAGGCGTTCCGCCGTCTCCCGGTGGCCCGGGGTCATGCAGAGGGTGGTGCCGTCCGTGAAGACATACACATCGAGTGTGCCCAGCGGGCCGGGGCGCACGTCGGACAGCGCGGTGCGGGTCTCCGCCAGCGCTTCGAGGCGGGTGACCATGCGTTCGTGGTCGGTCACCACGGGCGTCTGCACCGGCACGAAGTCCGGATGCGAGGGGTGCCTGCGGCGCGCGGCGGCGAGGTCGGCGCTCTCCGGGGCGTAGTCCTCCGCGGCGGGCTCGTCGTCCGGCTCGCCGGCCGGCTCGACCGCGGGCTCCAGCTCCGGGCCGAAGCTCATGTCGAAGCCCGCGTCGACTCCCGTGAAGTCCGTCTGGCGCGGCATGAAGAACGCCGCGTCCTCGCCGAGACCGGCCAGGCCGCCCAGCAGCGACGGGGCATCCGCCGCGTCACGGGACTCCTGCGCGGCCCAGAAGGCCCGCGCCTCCGCCAGTTCGCGTTCTCGTTCCTCGGCCAGCGCTTCGGCGACCGCGGCGCGTATCTCAGCGGCCGGAGTCTCCCGCGCGGCGGGCACGGTGACGCCCCGGGCGCCGCCCTGCCTGGCGAGCAGATCGTCGCGCAGCGCGGTGATCTGGCGGCGCAGGCCATGGACGGCGTACAGGGACGCGGCGCCGACGGCCGTGGCGGCGGCCGTCGTCAGCAGCAGGGCAATAGACAAGGCGCTCACTGACTTACTCCCGGATTCAATCGTTCCCCGACTTACTACATCAGCTTGTCGTGAGAGTGCTCCCGCTGTCAGTGCATTACGTCACGAATTGGACAGGTCTTTGGGCCTGATGTTTAGCGCTGAAACCGCTGCGACCTGCGAAAACAGGTCTCCCCCAGGAGATAGGTCACATCCTGGGGGAGATTCGGTCACGACTGGGACGCGGTAGGTGTATCCGACGGAGGACTGTCACGGTGCGGGCACCACCCGTACCTCTGGGTGATCAAATCCGGTGCCCTACTGGCGAGTTGGGGCCGTCGGCCGCTTCGTCAGCTCAGTCGTTCGATGACCATGGCCATGCCCTGGCCACCACCCACGCACATCGTCTCCAGGCCGAACTGCTTGTCGTGGAACTGGAGGCTGTTGATCAGCGTGCCGGTGATCCGCGCACCGGTCATACCGAAGGGGTGGCCGACGGCGATCGCGCCGCCGTTGACGTTGACCTTGTCCAGGGGGAGGCCCAGATCGCGGTACGAGGGGATGACCTGCGCGGCGAACGCCTCGTTGAGCTCCGCGAGGTCGATGTCGCCGATCGTCAGCCCGGCCCGCTTCAGCGCCTGCTTGGACGCCTCGACGGGGCCGTATCCCATGATCTCGGGGGACAGGCCGCTGACGCCGGTCGAGACGATCCGGGCCAGCGGGGTCAGGCCGAGCTCGCGCGCCTTGGTGTCGCTCATGATGACCAGCGCGGCGGCGCCGTCGTTCAGCGGGCAGCAGTTGCCGGCCGTGACCCGGCCGTCGGGACGGAAGACCGGCTTCAGGCCCTGGACGGCTTCCAGGGTGACCCCGGCGCGCGGGCCGTCGTCCTTCGAGACCACGGTGCCGTCGGGAAGTGTGACCGGGGTGATCTCGCGCTCCCAGAAGCCGTTCTTGATGGCTTCCTCGGCGAGGTTCTGCGAGCGCACACCGAACTCGTCCATGTCCTGGCGGGTGACGCCCTTGAGCCCGGCCAGGTTCTCGGCGGTCTGGCCCATCGAGATGTACGCGTCGGGCACCAGGCCGTCCTCGCGCGGGTCGTGCCAGGAGGCGCCCTCCGACTTCGCGACGGCCTCGGTGCGGGCCTCGGCGTCGGCGAACAGCGGGTTGTGCGTGTCCGGAAGGCTGTCGGAGTTGCCCTTCACGAAGCGCGACACCATCTCGACACCGGCCGAGATGAAGACGTCGCCCTCGCCCGCCTTGATGGCGTGCAGCGCCATCCGGGAGGTCTGCAGGGAGGACGAGCAGTAGCGGGTGACCGTACAGCCGGGAAGGTGGTCCATCCCCATCTGTACGGCGACGATCCGCCCCAGGTTGTTGCCCTGCTCACCACCGGGCAGGCCGCAGCCGAGCATCAGGTCGTCGATGTCCCTGGGGTCCAGCTCCGGGACCTTGGCCAGGGCGGTCCGGATGATGGTGGCGGTGAGGTCATCGGCGCGCAGGTCCTTGAGCGACCCCTTGAACGCCCGACCGATCGGGGAGCGGGCGGTTGAGACGATCACGGCTTCGGGCATCACGGCTCCAGAGGGCTGAGAGGTCGGAGGTCGGGTGGCGGCAGGTGACGGGTGGGCAGTCGTCTGGAAGTTACCCGCACGTAGCTCGGAGGTCACCGGAAATGGCGTGTGATGCGGGACTCTTTTCTAAGCGACCGCTCAGAATGTAGTCCGAACACGGCCGGTGCGCCAGATGCGACACCGGCCCGCGCCCGTCAGCCGTCCGCCTCTTCTCACCCCTGCGGAGAACTGTCCGCCGGCTCCGACACCGGGGGCAGGCGCCGCCGCCTGCGGTGCTTCAGCAGCGCCCATGGGGCACGGGCACCGGTGACCTCCGTGCCCGCCTCGGACGCGGCGGCCGAAGCGGCCTTCGCCACCGGCAGGATGTCCTCGTCCCGTGCGGCATCGAGACGGTCCGTCTCCGGCCACAGGCCCAGCGCCGCGCACAGGGTGGGCAGCACCGCCATCGCCGCCGTCGCGTACCCCTCGGCCGACGGGTGGTAGTTGTCCGGCCCGAAGAGCTCGCGCGGATTCGCCGCGAACTCGGGGCCCAGCATCTCGCCCAGGGACACGGTCCTGCCGCCCTGCTCGATCACCCCGATGGTCTGCGCCGCCGCCAGCTGCCGGGACACCCGGCGCGCCAGCCACCGCAGCGGCTGGTACACGGGCTCGACCGTGCCCAGGTCGGGGCAGGTCCCCACGATGACCTCCGCGCCCGCGGTGCGCAGCCTGCGTACCGCGGTGGCGAGATGCCGGACCGACTGGGTGGCCGGCATGCGATGCGTCACGTCGTTCGCGCCGACCATGATCACGCAGACTTCCGGGACGCGCCGGGGATCGTCGAGCAGCAGCGTCACCTGGCGTTCGAGATCGTCCGACATCGCGCCGGGCAGGGCGACGTTCCGCAGATCCACCAGACGCTCGGCCACCGCCGCGAGCCCCGATGCCAGCAGGGCGGCCGGGGTCTGGCCCGCCCGCCGCACACCCTGTCCCGCCGCGGTGGAGTCGCCGAGCATGCCCAGACGCAGCGGCTCCAGATGGCCGCTGCGTCCCGCGAACGCCAGTCCGTATCTCCCGTCGGCCCTCGGCGGCTCGGGGGCCCGCCCGCCCCCCACCGAACGCTTCGCCAGCTGGACCTCCGCCAGCAGTACCCCCACCGTCGCCGCCCCGACCAGACCGATTCCGCCGCCGCCGTACGCCGCGCCGGCCGCGATCCGCCGTGCCACCCTCGCTCTCGACACCGCCACCTCCTCATAGCCGTACATCACCTAACTGCCCGGAGACAGGTGTCGCCCAATCTTGTCCAATACGCTGACCGTCATGGCGCACATTCACGACTCGATGATCAGTCTCGTAGGCAACACCCCGCTGGTGAGGCTCAACAACGTGACCTCAGGTATCAGGGCGACCGTCCTGGCCAAGGTCGAATACTTCAACCCGGGCGGCTCCGTGAAGGACCGCATCGCCGTCCGCATGATCGAGGCGGCCGAGCAGAGCGGCGCGCTGCAGCCCGGCGGCACGATCGTCGAGCCGACCAGCGGTAACACCGGGGTCGGTCTCGCCATCGTGGCGCAGCAGAAGGGCTACAAGTGCATCTTCGTATGCCCGGACAAGGTCTCCACCGACAAGATCAACGTGCTGCGCGCCTACGGCGCGGACGTGGTGGTCTGCCCGACGGCCGTCGACCCGGATCACCCCGACTCGTACTACAACGTCTCGGACCGCCTGGTCAGGGAGACGCCGGGCGCCTGGAAGCCCGATCAGTACAGCAACCCCAACAACCCGCGCTCGCACTACGAGACCACCGGCCCGGAGCTGTGGGAGCAGACCGACGGCAAAATCACCCACTTCGTCGCCGGTGTCGGCACCGGCGGCACGATCTCCGGTACCGGCCGCTACCTCAAGGACGTCTCCGACGGCCGGGTCAAGGTCATCGGTGCGGACCCGGAGGGTTCCGTGTACTCCGGGGGCTCGGGGCGCCCGTATCTCGTCGAGGGTGTCGGTGAGGACTTCTGGCCCACCGCCTACGACAGCACGGTGACCGACGACATCGTCGCGGTGTCCGACAAGGACTCCTTCCAGATGACGCGCCGTCTCGCCAAGGAGGAGGGCCTGCTGGTCGGAGGCTCTTGCGGGATGGCGGTCATGGCCGCGCTGCACGTGGCGAAGGACCTCGGTCCCGATGACATCGTGGTGGTGCTGCTGCCGGACAGCGGGCGTGGCTACCTCAGCAAGATCTTCAATGACGAGTGGATGAACGACTACGGCTTCCTGGAGCAGCCCGGCACCGATCCGCGCGTCGCGGCCGTACTGGAGTACAAGTCGCACGGCATCCCCAGCCTGGTGCACATGCACCCGGAGGAGACCGTGGGCCAGGCCATCGAGGTGCTGCGCGAGTACGGCGTGTCGCAGATGCCGATCGTGAAGCCGGGCGCCGGCCACCCCGACGTGATGGCAGCCGAGGTCGTCGGATCGGTCGTCGAACGCGAGTTGCTCGACGCACTGTTCACCAAGCGTGCCTCGCTCGGTGACGCGCTGGAGAAGCACATGTCGAACCCGCTTCCGCTGGTCGGGTCCGGTGAGCCGGTCGGGGACCTGATGTCCGTACTGGGCAAGGCGGATGCGGCGATCGTGCTGGTGGAGGGCAAGCCGAAGGGGGTCGTGACCCGACAGGACCTGCTGGCCTTCCTCGCGAAGAGCGAGGCTTAGGCCGCAGGTGCGTGCCAGGCGCAGCGGGGCGGCCGGGACTTCTCGCACACGGCCCAGCCGGCGGGAACGCGGGGTTCCCGGAAGTGGTACGCACGCGACACGTTGACGCAGCACCGTCTTAACACGGTGGGGGCACAGTGGTGGGTGTCGGAGGGGAAACCCTCCGGCACCACGAACGGCGTCACGGACCTCCGGAGCGGCTCCCGGCTTCCAGGACGCCATGGACGCGGAAACCGGCCCTGACCCGTGACCGCGTCCCTCGCGGGGACCGCCGTCGTCCCGCCCCCCGGTCCGCCGGGGGTGCGGCGGTCCCCGCGATCGCCCGCCGCCGTCACCCGCTTGTCCGGTTCTCCCAACTGCCCAGCAGGGCGAGCCGTTCGGTTGTCGTGGAGCCCGGCTGCGGGGTGTAGACGACCAGCAGCTGGTCCGGGTCGCCCGGCAGCGCGAGAGTCTCGTACGGGAACGACAGCTCACCCACGACCGGGTGGGCGATGCGCTTCACCCCGTAGGTCTTCTCCTTCACCAGATGGTCGGCCCACAGCCGTCGGAAGTCCTCGCTCTTCAGCGACAGTTCCCCGACCAGCGCGGCCAGCCGCTTGTCGTCGGGATGGCGGCCCGCGTCCAGACGCAGATGCGCCACCGTCTCCGCCGCCACCGCCGGCCAGTCCGGGTACAGCTCACGTGCCGAGGGCGCGAGGAACACCTGCAGCGGCATGTTGCGCTCACCCGGCGCCATCCTGCTGAAGTCGCCGACCGCGTCCCCGAGTGCGTTCCAGGCCAGCACGTCCATCCTGCGGCCGAGGACGAACGCCGGTGCCCGGTCGAGGGTGTCGAGCAGCAACTGCAGCCCGGGGCGCACGCTCTGACGGGTCACGGTGGTGGGGCGCGGGCGGGCGATCTCCCGCAGATACTGCCGTTCGGTCTCGTCAAGCCGCAGCACCCGGGCCACCGCGTCCAGTACGGCGTCCGACACGCCCCCGGACCCGGCCCTGGAGGAGACGCCCTGCCGCCGGCCCTGTTCCAGGCGGATGTAGTAGTCGACGCTGACACCCGCCAGCTGTGCCACCTCCTCGCGCCGCAGTCCTGGCACCCGGCGGCGCCCGTGCGAGGGCAGGCCCACGTCCTCCGGCTGTATCCGGGCGCGCCGTGACCGCAGGAAATCTCCGAGTTCACCGTCCATGGCCCGACCCTACGGGCTGCCCGCGGCGCTTACCTGGTACTGCCGGACCCAGGAAAGGCCGAGCCCTGGGTAGGACCTCGCGCCCCCGGCAGAGTGGTTCCCGTCAGCAGGAACACCCCGGGAACGACAAGGGAGCCACACCATGACGTACGAGAACCTCGCAGGCCGCACCGCCGTCATCACAGGGGCCGCCAGCGGGATGGGCGAGGCGACCGCCCGGCTGCTCGCCGCCCGGGGAGCCAGGGTGGTGCTGCTGGCCCGCCGCTCGGGACGGCTGGAGGAGCTGGCCGGGAAGATCGCGGCCGGCGGCGGGCAGGCTCTCGCGGTGACCGCGGACGTCACGGACGAGCGCTCGGTGGCTGCCGCGGTGGCCAGGGTCCATGAGGTGTACGGGCCCGTCGATCTGCTGGTGAACGCCGCCGGTGTGATGCTGCCGAATCCGGTCGACGACGGCCGCGTCGACGAGTGGCAGCGGATGCTGGACGTCAACGTGACCGGTGCGCTGCGGATGATCCGCGCGTTCACACCTGACCTGCTGGCCGCCGCGGCGGACGGCAGGACGGCCGATCTGGTCAATATCTCGTCGATCGGCGCGCATGTGCTCTTCCCGAACTACGCGGTGTACGGGGCGTCCAAGGCCGCGCTGACCTTTCTGTCGGAGTCGCTCCGCACCGAACTGGGTCCGCGCGATGTACGGGTGACGAACATCGAGCCCGGCCTGACCGACACCGAGCTCGGCGGCCACATCGACAACGATGAGCTGTCCGGGCAGCTGGACGGGATGGCCGGCACCATCGGCCCGCTGGCGGCGGACGAGATCGCGGACCTGATCGGGTACATCACCAGCCGGGCCCGGCACATCAATCTGCGCCAGGTGGTCGTGCTCCCCACCCGCCAGGCATGAGCCGAGCGGCCTGCCGGGTCAGTCCTCCCAGTCGGAGCCTGCGGACTTCTTGCGGGAGTGGCGGAACAGGCCCCCTTCACGCGCCGCATGGACCACATTGACGCCGACGATGCCCAGCCAGGTGACCAGCAGCCCGGACAGCTGGGCCTGTGCGGCGCCGATGGCCGAGAGCGGGATGGCGACGATCAGCGTGACGATCCCGAAGCCGAAACGTTCGCCGAAGCTGCTGTCGGTACGCGGCGGGCGGGATCCCCTGGCGACCACCAGCTGCTGTTCGGCGAGCTGGCGCCGCACCCGGCGGTCGACCGTTCCGTCGAGGCGCTGCTCGACCTTCTCCAGGAACGACTCGACCAGCGCGGTGTCGTAGTCCGCGCCGAGCTCCCTGCGGGCGTGCAGGGTGGCGTCGAGTTCCTTCTTCAGCTCTGGGTCGCTGGTTTCCATGGTGAATACGGTACGAATCGGGGACGCCCATGGCAGTGGGGTTAACCCCCCAATTCCGGCGGGTTCCGTGCCGGGTGAGGCCCGGACGCAGCCGCCGGAGCGCGCCGCGGACCCGCGCACCGGCCGGCGGGGGCCCTGGCCGGGAGGGCCGGTGGGCGCGTGTCACGGCAGGACGTGCGCCCCCGCGGCGGGTTCCGTCCGCTGCGCGGGTACCGCGGCAAGGATCGTGGCCGGCGGGATGTGCGAGGTGTCGCGGCGGGCCAGCAGCCAGTACAGCAGGGCCGGGACCAGCAGGCCCACGATCCAGGAGATGTCCGCGCCGCCGAGCGGGGCGACCAGCGGGCCGGTGTAGAAGGACGTCGCCAGGAACGGGGCCTGGGCCAGCAGGCCGATTCCGTAGACGAGCAGAGCGTCCCAGCGCCACGTCCCGTACCGGCCGTGCGGGTCGGACAGGGCGGGGATGTCGTAGCGCTCGCGTGAGATCAGGTAGTAGTCGACCAGGTTGATCGCCGACCACGGGGTGAAGAAGGCCAGCAGGAAGAGCAGGAAGTCCTTGAAGGAGTCCAGGAAGCTGTCTTTGCCCGCGAGGGCCACCGCGGTTCCGGCGATCATGATGACCAGGATGTAGAGCGTCCGGCCGCGCGGTGTCAGGGTCTTCTGGCCGCGGAAACCGCTGATGCTGGTCACCATCGACATGAAGCCGCCGTAGGTGTTCAGCACGTTGATGGTGAGTTTGCCCAGCGCGATGACGAAGTAGAGCACCGAGGCCATCAGGCCGGTGCCGCCCAGGCCGACGACGTATCCCACCTGGCTGTTCAGGAAGGCGTCACCCGCGGTGGCGGCGACCAGCACGCCGAAGGTCATCGACCACTGGGAGCCGAGGGCGGTGCCGCCGAGCGTCCACCAGAAGGTGGCGCGGCCGCTCGTGGTCCTGGGCAGATAGCGCGAGTAGTCTGCGACGTAGGGGCCGAAGGCAAGCTGCCAGGAGGCCGAGAGGGAGACGGCCAGGAGGAACAGCGGCAGCGAGAAGCCGTGGTCGTGCAGGACCGTGGAGAGGTCGATGCGGTCGAGCAGACGGATGCCGAGATAGACGAAGGCCACGGCGCAGACGGCGCCGGCGACCCGGCCGAGCACGTGGATGATCCGGTAGCCGATGACCGCCATGGCGGCGGTGACCAGGGCGAAAACGACGATGCCCGCGGTGTCGCCGAGGTGGGTGAGTTCGCCGACCGCCTGGCCCGCGAGCACGGTGCCGCTGGCGAAGAAGCCGACGTACATCAGGATGACCAGGGCCAGCGGCACCACCGCTCCCCGCACGCCGAACTGTGCACGCGAGGAGATCATCTGAGGCAGGCCGAGCCGGGGGCCCTGGGCGGAGTGCAGGGCCATCACGGCGCCGCCGAGCAGGTTGCCGGTGAGCAGACCGACGACCGACCACAGCGCACCGCCACCGAAGACGACCGCGAGGGCGCCGGTGACGACCGCGGTGATGTGGAGGTTCGCGCCGACCCAGAGGGTGAACTGGGAGAAGGCCGTGCCGTGGCGCTCCTCGTCGGGGACGACGTCGATCGAGCGCTGTTCCACCAGGCCTGCCATGCGACGGCCTCCCTCTCTCGTTCACCACACTGCTCATGTATCGATCTATGCAGGGTGTGCTGTGATGAATGGAAGGTCAATAGTCGCAGGCCGATTGTCCGTTTCCTCAGGCGGCAGGGCTGTCCATGGGGCGTAGTTCATCCGCATACGAGACGGAAATCCTGCGCATCAGTCCGTCGTCGCCGATGTCGTACTGGCCGAGCCGCCAGAGCGGCGGCGAGTAGGCGTGGATCGAGACCGCGTCGTCGGTGGCGCCCGTCAGCCGGTGAATGTGGTCCGGGCCGAAGCAGAACGACTCGCCGGCGGCGACGGCCGTCGCGAGATGGTGGCCGCCGATGCGGGGGTTGGACTCGGTGAGTACGCCCTGGACGACCCGGACCGCCCCGGACGAGAGGTCGTGGTCGTGCCAGCCGGTGTCGTTCTGGCGGGTCCAGCAGAGCAGCCAGATGTCGACGTACTCGTCGCGGTGCAGCGAGGCGTAGTGGCGCTCGGTGTCGGAGAAGGCGACCTCCGCACGCCACAGCCCCGGCCTGGCTGCCAGCTCGTCGGCCAGGGCCCGGAGTTCGCGCTTGTCGAGGTTGCGGTCGGGCAGTGCGGCGTCGTAGGTCATGCGGTTGCTCCCTTCAGGAGGCGGTCGGGGTTGGCGGTGTGCAGGGCCCGGGCGGCCGCATCCCCGCCCAGGTCGGGGGTGACGGGGGCGAGGGGTGTGGCGCGACCCGTGTCGGCGGATGGGGGGCGGGCGCCGGGCCGGGCGTACGGGCGGTCGCTGCCGGCGACGATCGTGTCGATGCCGACGGTCCTGGCCAGGGCGTCGACTGCCCGGGTGCCGTACGAGGAGGTCTCGTAGAACACGTCGCGGTCCACCAGGCCGCGCCCGCCGCCGCGGGCGGCGAGGCGCTCGCCGTGCAGCGGGGCGAGGCCCGCCAGGGCGGCGAAGCAGACGCGCAGTCCCGGGTGACGGGCACGGCCGAAGGTACGGAAGGCGAACCAGGCCGCGTGCAACTGGTGGACGTACGGGACCAGGGCGGGCCACCAGGGCGGTGTGCCGGGGGCGGCGGGCGGCGCGGCCCCCGGGTGGACGAGGAGTGGTTTGTCCGCGCGCGCCAGGGTCTCGATCAGCGGGGCGCAGTGGGCCCAGCCGGCCTCGTCGAGCAGTGCTGTGGCCGGTAGTTGAAGTCCCACGCAGCCCCGGTCCAGCTCACGGGTGAGGGCCTGCGGGTCCGGAGCCACCAGTGCGGCCGCTGCCCAGACGCCGAAGGGCGCGGGAAGCGCCAGTGAGCCGTCGTGAAAGGCCGTCAGCAGTGGGGCCGCCTCGGCGGGCGGCAGATATTCGATGCCCAGGGGGCTGGAGAGCGACACCAGGGCGAGATCGAGGCCGTCGGCGCGGGTCAGCTCGGTGCGGGCGGCGATGTCGTGGTCGGCGGGGTCGACCGGATAAGGCGCCTCCCCGGGCAGGTGGAGTGTCCAGCCGTCCAGCCGGGGGCTGCTCGCGCGGCCCCGCAGCAACTCGATGAAATCCGGAGGCCAGAGGTGTTGGTGGACGTCCGCCGGCAAGGGGCCTCCTGGAGTTAATCGCTTCAGTGATGCGCTTAAGTGAAACGCTTAACCACTCGGGCTGTCAAGCGTGCCCGGTAGGCTTCCCGATATGGCCAGGCCCAGCAAACGCACCACCCTCCGCGAGGTGGCAGAGGCCACCGGCCTCTCGACGGCTGCCGTCTCGTACGCGCTGCGCGGCAAACAGGTCTCCAAGGAGACCGAGGAACGGGTCCGCAGGGCCGCCGCCGAGCTGGGTTACGAGGCGGACCCCATCGCCCGTGCCCTCGCCAGCGGCCGCACCAGCATGGTCGGCGTTCTCGCGGGGGACCTCCAGGACCTGTGGCAGCAGCAGCTGATGGCGGCCATAGGCCGTGAGCTGCTGGCAGGCGACCGGTATGCGCTGATCCTGGACGCGGGCGGCGACCCGGCGCGCGAACTCGCGCTGGCGAAGCAGCTGCGCGACCAGCGAGTGGACGGGCTGCTCGTCTCGCCCGTCGACCCGTCGGCGGAGGGCTGGGCGAAGATCGCCGACGCGGTGCCGGTGGTCTCGATCGGGGACTCGCTGCGGCAGGCGCGCACCGCGGGTGAGGTGCTCTTCGACAACCGGGCCGGCATCGACGCGGTCCTCGGCTATCTCGCGGGTCTGGGGCACCGGCGGGTGACGGTGCTCACGCCGACCGGCCCGAGCACCCCCGACCGCCCGGCGGACCTCTATGTCGGTGAGGCGGCGGGCCGGCTGGGGCTCGATGTCGAAGTGGTCCCCTGCGCACAGGAGCTGAGCGAGGCGACAGCGGTCGCCCGCGGGGTGCTCGCGGGACCGGCCACCGCCGTCTTCTGCTTCTCGGACTCGATCGCCTACGGCGTGTACGCGGCAGCGGCGGAGGCGGGGCGGACCGTCGGCCGCGATGTGTCGGTCGTCGGCTTCGACGACCATCCGGTGTCCCGGGTGCTCACCCCCGCGCTGACCACGCTGGACTGGGGCCTCGCGGAGATCGCGGCGGACGCCGCGAGACTGGCGGTGGCGGCGATCGAGGGGCGCAGGGTGCGGCGCAAGCGGATTCTCTGCGCCCCTCGGCTGGTCGAGCGGGGCTCGGCCTCATCCACCGGCTGACGGCCCCGGGTCCGGCCCCGCGAGACCGTAAGCCACCACCGGCGCGAGACCGGCCCCGGGCCGGTCGGCCGCCCTCGCCGGGGCAGGGCCGGCCGCCGCCCGGCGGCATCGCGTGATCAGGGATCCGCGTGCCGTACCGCGTGCGCGGCTGCCGAGGCGGCGGACCTAAGCCACCAGCTTCTGTTTCTTCAGCCAGGCGTCCGCCACCCGGTCCGGGTCCTGCTTCTCCTTGTCGACCAGGCGGTTCAGCGCGGTCAGTTCGGCGGTCGTCAGCACGTTGCCCAGCCGGGCCAGCGCCTTGCGGACCTTGCCGTCCGCCTTGCGGGCGGCGATCAGCGGGACGATGTGCTGTGCGGGCACCAGGTGTCGGGGGTCGGAGAGGATGACCCACTTGTTCGCGGCGATATCCACATCGGTGGTGAAGACGTTCGCCACGTCCACGTCACCCTTCTTCAGCGCGCCCTTGACCAGCGGACCGGACGAGTCCAGCGCCTTGAACTCCTTGAACTGCGCGCCGTACTGGTCCTTGAGGCCGACGAGCCCCACGACCCGCTTCTTCATCTCGGCGGCCGCGCCGAAGACCAGCTTGCCGTTGGCCTTCTTCAGGTCGGCGAGGCTGTGCAGACCGTACTTGTCGGCGGTTTCCTGAGTGACCGCGAAGCTGTCGCGGTCCTCGGCCGACGCGTAGGGAAGGACTTCGAGGGAGGAGGGGAGCACCGCCGCGAGGGCGTTCTGCATCTCGCCCGCCTCCGTCGCTGTGGCCTTCGGATCCAGATAGAGCAGCAGGCTGCCCTGGTACTCCGGGAGCAGATCGATGTCGCCTCCCTTCAGCGCGGGGACGATGATCTCGCGGGAGCCGAGGTTGGGTTTGACGGTCGTCTTGATGCCGGCGGCCTTCAGGACGCCCGCGTAGAGGTAGCCGAGTATCTGGTTCTCGGTGAAGTTGGCGGTGCCGATGACCAGGCCGCCGGAGCTCGATCCGGTGTCGCCACCCGATCCGCTTCCGTTGAGCGAGGTGATGCCGGACGAGCAGGCGGCGAGCAGCGGCGCCGATGCGCCGGCGAGGAGCGCGGTGAGCGCGGTACGGCGGTTCATTTCCAGGTCCTCCGGGAAGTCAGCGGGCGGTGGTGGGGCGGCCGCGGAGCAGCAGCCGTTGCACCCCGCCCAGGGCCAGGTCGGCGGCGACGGCGAGCAGCGCGACGAGCACCGCGCCGCCGAGCACCTGCACGAGGTCGCGCTGGGCCAGCCCGTCGAAGACATAGCGGCCCAGACCGCCGAAGCTGACGTAGGCGGCGATGGTGGCGGTGGCCACGACCTGAACGGTCGCCAGCCGGATTCCGGTCATGATCAGGGGAAGGGCGAGCGGGAGCTCGACCTGCCGCAGGACCTGGTGACCACGGAGGCCGATGCCCTTGGCCGCGTCCTTGACCTCCGGGTCGACGGCGGCCATGCCCGCGTACGTGTTGGTGACGATCACCGGTACGGCGAGTGCCACCAGCGAGATGTAGACGGGCCAGATGGAGAGGCCGCCGGCGAGGAAGACCAGGGTGACCAGGCCGACGGTCGGCAAGGCGCGGCCGAAGGAGGCCAGGTTGACGGCGATGAACGCGCCGCGTCCGGTGTGGCCGATCAGCATGCCGATGGGCAGGGCGATCACGGCGGCGATGACGGTCGCGAGCAGCGAGTACTGAAGGTGTTCGACGAGCCGGTGGGCGATGCCTTCCTGCCCGGACCACTGGGAACCGCTGGTCAGCCAGGACAGGAGATTCTTGAGGAGTTCGGTCATGGGTTCAGGCACCTCGCCTGGGTGAGCGATGGGTCCACGGCGTGCACAGCCACTGGATGCTGACCAGCAGCGCGTCCGCCACCAGGGCGAGCAGCAGGGTCAGCGCGACCCCGGCGACGACCGGCGTGGGGTAGTTGCGCTGGAAGCCGTCGATGAAGAGCTGGCCCAGGCCGCCGTAGCCGATGTAGCTGGCGACGCTGACGAGTGAGATCGACATCACTGTGGAGACCCGGACTCCCGCCATGATGACCGGGAGGGCGAGCGGCAGCTCGACGGTGAGCAGGGTGCGCAGCGGGCGGGTGCCCATCGCGGTCGATGCCTCGCGCACCTTGGCGGGCACCGCGTCCAGGCCCTCGACGGTGTTCCGTACGAGTACGACCAGGGTGTACGCGGTGAGGCCGGCGATCGCGGTGGTCCTGGTCAGACCGGTGATCGGCAGCAGCAGCACGAAGAAGGCGAGGGAGGGGATGGTGTAGAGGATGTTGGAGAGGCCGAGCACGAAGCCGCGCAGCGGCCGTACCCGGTGGGCGAGGACCGCGAGGGGGAGCGCGATCAGCAGCCCGAACAGGACGGCGGGCACCGCGGTCGAGAGATGGTCGGATGTGAGGTGGGCCATCTCACCGGTGTGGTCGGGGAACCAGCCCCAGTCGATGGTCATACGGCGGTGCCCGTGTGCGCCGCGGCACCGGCCGACGTGTGGGCCCCGCCCGCGTGGTCGTGGATGTCGCCACGGGTGGTGACGCCGGTCAGTGTGCCGTTCGAGTCGACCCGGGCGACCAGGCCGCCGGGGGAGGAGAGCGACTCGTTGAGCGCGGAGAGCAGGGAGTCGCTGTCCCGCAGGGCCCGTACCGGCAGCAGCGGGGCGTCGCCCGCCGTGCCCGACGCGGGAGCGGCCTGGGTGTCGAGCCAGCCGAGCGGCTTTCCCTCGGCGCTGGTGACGAGCTGCCAGCGGTCCTCGCGCCCGGTGGCGGCGGATATCCGCTGGTCGGCCCTGAGGGCGGCCGGCGTGCTCTGCGGTACCGAGGCCAGGGTGCTCAGGGACAGCAGTTTGAGCCCGCGCTCGGCGCCGAGGAAGTCAGCGACGAACTCATCGGCGGGGCGGGCCAGCAGTTCGGCGGGCTCGGCGCACTGGACGAGGTGGCCGCCGGTACGGAAGACGGCTATCCGGTCGCCGAGCCGTACGGCCTCGTCGATGTCGTGGGTGACGAAGACGATGGTCTTGTTGAGGTCCTTCTGCAGCCGCAGCAGCTCGTCCTGGAGCTGCGTGCGGACCACCGGGTCCACCGCTCCGAACGGCTCGTCCATCAGCAGTACCGGCGGGTCGGCCGCCAGTGCGCGGGCCACGCCCACACGCTGCTGCTGGCCGCCGGACAGCTGGTTCGGGTAGCGCTTGCCGGTGGCGGCGTCCAGCCCGACGGTCTCCAGAAGCTCGGCGGCCCGGGCCCGGGCCTTCTTCCTGCCCCAGCCCAGCAGCAGCGGGACGGTGGCGACGTTGTCGAGGATCGTCCGGTGCGGGAAGAGCCCGGACTGCTGGATGACATAGCCGATGCCGCGCCGCAGTACGGCGGCATCGGCTTCGAGTATGTCCTTGCCCGCGAGGCGGATGGTGCCGGAGGTCTGGTCGACCATCCGGTTGACCATCCGCAGGGTGGTGGTCTTACCGCAACCGGATGAGCCGACGAGGACCGTGATCTGTCCCTCCGGCATGTCCAGTGTGAGGTCGTGGACTGCTGTGGTGCCGTTCGGGAAACGTTTGTGCACGGCTTCGAATTCGATCATCGGTGATCCCTTGCCCGGCTGCATATGGTCATGCAGAGTTCTCTGTGTCTGAATAATTTGTCAATGGGCTGCGGTAAAACACTGGTTCCATGAGTCCATGAGGCAAGACAGGATGTCGGATCAGGAGGCGTTCGCGCATGATGTCGTCCCGCATGGTGGACACCCCGACCGGCATCGTGGTGCTCGACGGTGAGTCCCTTCCGGTCGCCGATGTGGTGCGCCTGGCTCGCGGTACGGTCAGGCCGGTACCCGGAACCGAGGCGATGAAGCGTGTCGAGTCGTCATGGGACGCGGCGCGTGAGCTCGCCGCGTCCGGCCGGGTCTACGGCCGCTCCACGGGTGTAGGTGCCAACCGTAACGAGTCCGTCCCGTCGGGCGCCGCCACGGACCACGGACTGAGGCTGCTGCGCTCGCACGCCGGAGCGATCGGTGACCCGCTGCCCGCCGGCGAGGTCAGGGCCATGCTCGCGGTCCGTGCCAACCAGCTGCTCGCCGGTGGAGCGGGGCTCCGGCCGACGGTGGTCACCGCGCTCTGCGATGCGCTCGGGTCCGGCGCCCACCCGGTGGTCCACGAATTCGGCTCGGTCGGCACCGGGGACATCGCCGCCCTCGCGCAGATGGGTCTTGCACTGGCGGGCGAGCATCCCTGGCAGGGCGGGACGCCGCCGGGGGCTCAGCCCCTCGACAACAACGACGCCCTCGCGCTGATCAGCAGCAACGCACTCACCCTCGGACAGTCCGCGCTGGCCCTCGACGAGCTGCGCAGGCTGGTCGCCGCCACCCAGGTCGTGGCGGCGCTCTCGCTGCTCGCGGTCGACGGATCCTTCGAGGCGTACGCGGAGCCGGTGCACGCGGCCCGCCCGCACCCCGGTTCGTACGCGGTGGCCGCCCGCAGCCGCCGGCTGCTCGGCGCACCCGAGCGGCCCACCCCGCCGCTCGGCCGCATCCAGGACCCGTACGGTTTCCGTTGTGTGCCCCAGATCCACGGCCCCGCGTACGACGCGGCCGATCTCCTCGAGCGGACCCTCGCCGTCGAGATCAACGCGGCAGCGGAGAATCCGCTGATCTGCCCGGCGGACATGGCCGCCTACCATCACGGCGGTTTCTACATGGCCCAACTGGTGCTGGCACTCGACCACTTCAGGCTGGCCGTCACCCAGACCGCGCGGCTCTCGACCTCCCGGCTCTCGGCGCTCAACGAGCCGGCCCTCACCCGGCTGAAGCCGTTCCTGGCGGACGGTGAGGCCGCGTCGTCGGGTGTGATGATCCTGGAGTACGCGGCGGGAGCGGCGCTCGGCGACCTGCGGGCTTTCTCCGCACCCGCGTCCCTCGGGCACGCCGTCCTCTCCCGCGGAGTCGAGGAGCAGGCCAGCTTCGCCTCGCTGGCGGCCCGTCAGTCGCTGCGGGCCGGGCGAGCGTTCCGGTACGTCGTCGGATGCGAACTCGTCGCCGCCGTACGGGCGTTGCGTCAGCGTGATCTGCGGATCGATCCCGATCTGCCGGTCGGCCGCGCCTTCGACCTGGCGGACGCGGTACTCGATCCGGACCTCGCGGACCGGCCGCTGACCGATGATGTCGAGACAGCGGCCGCGCTGCTCGACCGTTTCGACGATCTCTGATGTGCCTGCCGAAACGGACGAACTCCTGCGTGGACGGACTCCGGCGTGATGGAACTCCGATGTGAACGAAGCCCGATGTGAACGAAGTCCGATGTGGATGTGGATCTTGAAGGGGACGGCATGAGCGACAGCCCGGCCGCACGGCTGCAGCAGCTCTTCGAAGGGCACCGGCTGACACCGACACAGCGGCGGATCGCGCACTGCATGGTGCGCCGGGCCGCCGACGCGCCGTTTCTCTCCTCCGTGGAGCTGGCCGAACTGGCCGGTGTCAGCCAGCCGTCCGTCACCCGCTTCGCCGTCGCGCTCGGCTTCGACGGCTACCCGGCACTGCGCAGGCATCTGCGCGAGGTGGCGCCGGCCGGCAGCACCGCCGATGACAACAGCCTCAACGAGTACCAGCAGGCGGTCCTGGCCGAGATGGAGAATCTGCGGCAGCTGTCCGAACTGCTCGCCGATCCGTCACTGGTGGAGCGCGCGGGCAGGACGCTCGCCGCATCTCCGGTGCTGCCGGTGCTCGGGCTGCGCGCCGCTTCCTCGCAGGCCAGGGGTTTCGCGTACTTCGCGGCCAAGGTGCACTCGGACGTCCGGCTGCTCGACGAGGGCGGCACCATGCTGGCCGACCGCATCGACGCGTCGGTGCGGGCCGGTGCCACGGCGCTGCTCTGCTTCGCGCTGCCGCGCCATCCGCGCGAGGTCGCCGAGGCGCTGGCGTACGCCGGATCGGCGGGCCTGACCGTGATCACGGTCGCCGACTCGGCCTTCGCCCCGGTGGCCAAGGACAGCGACATCCTCATCCCGGCGGCTGTCGGCACCGGTCTTGCCTTCGACACGGCGTGCGGGCCGATGCTGCTGGGCCGGGTGCTGCTCGAGGCGATGTGCGACGACCTGCCCGACGCGCAGGCGAGGCTGGAGGAGTTCGACACCAGGGCTTCGGCACGGGGCCTCTTCGTGGAGTGACACCGCCCGGTGGTTCTCACCCGGCACTCAGAAACCCCGGCTGATCTCCCGCTCGTCGTGGAGCGGAGTTGTGAGGGGGTACGGACGTGGGTCGCGCGCGCACGCAGGGAAAAACACGGGCCGTGGCACGGGTCGCGGTGCTGGTGCGAGCGGGGGCTGCCCCGATGTGGTGGCTGGGGCTGCTCGCCGCGGTTGCCGGGGTGCTGCTGCCCGGGCTCACCGGGCGCAGGATCGGTCTGCTCGCCGGGGCGGCGCTCTTCCTGGTCACGGCGGCAGCCGTGGCGCTGGTCCGGAGGCGCCGTTTCGGACATCTGGCGAAGACACCTGACCGGGCCGGCCGTTCGGACTTTCTCCAGGACCCGTGCGGTCACCCTGCGGAACTGGCGGCGCTCGCACCGGTGGTGGCTGCTGGCCGCCTTCGTGCTGGCGCTGGGTTCGTCGTTCGCCCTGCCGGCCGCCGGCGGGCTGACCCTGGCCGGGGCAGGCGCCGGCCTGTGGCTCAAGTCGGTCGGGCTGGGACGCCGGGAACGCGCCGAGGACCTGCTGTTCTGGGTCCGTACCGACTGGATCGCGCGCGGTCCCGCCGGCAGCACGGTCAAGGGGTATCGGTCCACGGGGGTCCTCGCGGGCGACGCCGCGCCGGGCGGGGCGCGGCGTCGCTGACTTCCGTGAGGCCGGCCGGTCTCACATCTCCAGCTCGGCCTCGATCTTCTTCAACTGGTGCCGGGCCATGGCGAGGTTGGCGCGGCCCTTGTCCAGCGCCAGATAGAGGAACAGGCCGTTCTTGCCTCGGCCCTTGAGCAGCCGGATCAGGTGGTACTGCTCGCCCAGGGTGATCAGGACGTCCTCGATCTCGTCCTTCATTCCGAGGTGTTCCATGGTCCGCACCTTGGCGCGCACCACATCGGTGTTTCCTGCGGCGGCCACCGACAGATCGAGGTCCTTGCCGCCGCCGAGAGTGCCGAGGGCCATCCCGCTGGTGTAGTCGACGAGGGCGGCTCCAATGGCCCCCTCGATCGTGGTCATCGCTTCCTTGAGTGTGGTTTCGGTGTTCGCCATGAGGGTTGTACTGCCTTTCGTCCTGGTGTTCCTGGGCTGAGTGGACCCGGTTTGGGCGGTCCTGGTCTGAGTGGTTCTGGTCTGAGTGGTCCTGGGCTGAGTGGTTTTGGACCGGGGGGTTCGTGGCGGGACGTCGGTCATGGGCTCTCCGGCCGTTCGAGGGCGCCGTCGACCAGTTCGCCGATCCGGGCGCTGGCACGGCGGGCTTCCAGGTGCAGACGGCCTACGTTGATGCGCGGCTGGGCGAGCAGCGTGAGCACCGCGGACGGGCCGGCGGCATAGGTGGCGACGTAGCCGTGTTCGCCCCGGACGAGCAGTTCGCGAAAGTCGCCCTGGCCCGTGGTGTCCGTCAGCCGCTGGGCCACGCCGAGGGCCGCCGCGGTGAGCGCCGCGATGGACTCGGCCTCCGACGACGCGGTGTCCTGAGCCAGCACCAGGCCGTCGGCGCTGGCCGCGAGCGCTCCGACGACCAGCGGGACCCGGGCTCTCAGCCGGTGCAACTCGTCGAGGACTTCGGCCTCCGCGGACATCAGCTGTCTCCTCTCGGCGCGCTGCCGCAGGGCGCGGATCACAGCGTGGCCTCCAATGCGTCTCGCAGCCGGCGGAGCAGGGCGACATCCGGGTCCGGCGTCATCCCGGCGACCCACGCGGGAACCAGGTGCGCCTGCGGTACGGGCGCGCGCGGGGTCTCGACCGCGCCGGCGGCTGCCAGCCTGCGGATGTCGATCAGAATGTGGAACGCCGGGCGGCCCAGCGCGCGGGCGATGTCCTGCGGGGTCATCGCGCCGTCGGCCAGAGCGAGCACGGCCCGCTGGCGCGCGGTGACCGTGGTGTCCGGGCGGCGGCGGGTCCTTACCACCGGGGCGTTGTCGACGTCCGGATACGGCCAGAGCCGGTCGAGCAGGTCCCTCCGGCGGGCGGCTTCGCGTTCCACCACCTCGGCGGACACCGGGTGCACCGGACCGATCCAGTGGGCGACCCCGTAACGGAAGCGGGTGGGCCCGCTGCTGGGGGCCAGTGCGAAGAACGCCGCGTCGTGCAGCGCTCCCAGATGGCATATCTCCAGTTCCCCGCCGGCCACCTGGCCGCTCTCCACGAGGAATCTGCCGACGAAACCGTGGGCGCCCGCCCGGTCGACGGCCTGCTGCCAGCCTTCGGGCCGCAACCGGCCGGTGGCGGTGAGCAGGATGTCGATGCCCGGTGCGGCGGGGCTCTCGGCGTGCACCACCTGGCCGTCCACCAGGTAGAGCGTGCCGCGGTCCCGCAGCAGGGCGCCGGTCGCGCGCTCACCGGCGAGCCGGACCAGCATGGGGGACACGGTTGCGGGGCTCATGCCAGGACCAGTCGCTCGGCGAGATCGCCGAGCCGTAACCGGGCGAGGGCGAGGTTGCCCTCGTCGCGGTCGAGCCAGAGGTGCAGGAAGACGCTGCTGTCGAAGGTCGTCTCGACGAAGCGCAGGATGTGGTAGCCGGTGCGGGTGGTGACGATGACGTCCTCGACCGGGAGATCCCTGGCCGCAGCCTCGTCGCCGGGTGCGGGCTCCTCCGGAGCGAAGGCGGGATGTTCGGCGGCCATCCGCGCCAGCTCGGCGGTCTCGGCTGCTGTCGCCTCATGGTCGTTGTTCGGCGAGTCGCCGATGGTGCCGAGGGCGAGCCCGCTGGTCCAGTCGACCACGGCGGCGCCGATGGCACCGGGCAGCCGCATGGCTTGCAGCAGACACTCGTCGATTCCGGGCACGCGTGACCCTCCCCCCAGCGTGGTGTGCGGCAGCGTGGTGTGCGGCAGTAACCGTGAAGTTACGCACCGTGCGCTCTGCTGGTGGGAGTTCTGGCATTTTCCGGCGGAACATGCGGCGTGGGGTTAAAGTCCGAGTTCGGCCGCTCGGACGCGGGCGGCCGCCGGACCGTCATGCCCTGCGGACATCACTCCGGGAGAAGTGCGTCCCGATGCCCGCCACCCGCGTCCGCCACGATCTCCTCCATGGTCTGCGGGTCCCGTGCCACGGTGAACCGCACCCCGTCGGGTCCGGTCGAAAAGCCGTAAATGCCGGGCCTGGCAAGGCTGTTGTACGCATAGTGGTGCGCGAAGTAGTAGGCGCCGGTGTCGAGCACCGCCGCGTAGTCGCCCGGCTGGAGCAGGGGCAACTCCCGGTCCTCCGCCAGCAGATCGCCCGCGAAACAGGCCGGCCCTGCCACGTCCTGGGCGACCCCGGGGCCGGACTTGGGCCGGCCGTCCGCGTCATGGGCGGTGATCCGCAGCGGCCAGGACTCGGGCGCGTACACCGTGCGGGTCGCGACCTGGACACCTGCGTGGGTCACCGCGATCGGCCGTCCGCCGGACGACTTGGTGTACTCGACCCGGGCGAGGATCGTGCCGTGCTTGGCGAGCAGGGAGCGGCCGAACTCGGTGACCAGACCGTAGCGGCCGTCGAGCAGCCCGGGTGCGGTCTCCTTGAGGAGGCGCGCGTAGTCGGCGTAGCGGGGGGTTTCCTCGTCGGACGAGAAGTTGACGGGGAGCCCGCCGCCGATGTCGATGGTGTCGATCTGCTGCCGGCCCGCCGCGGTGTTGATCTCCTCGGCCAGTTCATGGACGGCCCGGACGCCTTCGGCCATCAGTGCCAGCGGCACGCCCTGCGAGCCGGAATGGGTGTGCAGCCGGGTCAGCCAGGGGCGGTCCAGGCAGGCACGGATCACCCACTCGCGCGCGCCGTCGTCGCGCAGGGCGATGCCGAACTTCGATGTGGCGGTCGCGGTCGACAGGGCTCCGATGGAGCCGCCGCCGATCTGCGGGTTCACCCGCAGGCCCAGCGGGGACGACGGCGGATCCGATCCGACGAGTGCGTCGATACGGTCCAGCTCCTGCGGATTGTCCGCGTTGACCGCGATTCCCAGGCTCAGTGCTTCCCGCAGCTCGGCCGGGGTCTTCGCGGGGGAGTCCAGCACGGTGTGCGAGGGCCGCACGCCGGCGGCGCGGGCCAGCGCCAGTTCACCGGGGCTCGCGACCTCGGCCCCGATGCCCTCGGCCCTGAGCAGCCTCAGCACCGGCACCAGTGGTGCGGCCTTCACCGCGAAAGCGTGCAGAACCGGGGTGCCGGGTGGCGTGACGCCGGCGAAGGCGGAGTGCAGTGCCGCCGCGCTGCTCCGGATGCCGGAGATGTCCAGCAGTCCGACGATCGGTGTCCGGGCGCCGGCGATCCCGCTCTCCACCGCCGCCCGGACGGCCTGCTCGCGCCTCAGGGCGGCTGTACGGGGGGCGGTGGAGGGCCTGACGTCGGTGCTGTCGGGAGCCGTTTCGGAAGCCATGCGATCCAGCCAATCATCCGCTCGGGTCCGGCGCGGATGCCGGGCCGTATTGACTAGCTCTATTCATCTCGTCAAGATGTGAATAGTTAATGCAACAGTCATGGATCGAGGAGGCACGCCATGTCAGGACCCCGGCCGGTACGGGCACCGCGCGGTACGGAGCTGAGCGCCCTGGGATGGCAGCAGGAAGCCGCCCTCCGGATGCTGCAGAACAACCTCGACCCCGAGGTCGCGGAGCACCCCGACAAGCTCGTCGTCTACGGCGGCACCGGCAAGGCCGCCCGCGACTGGCGCTCCTTCGACGCGATGGTGCGCACGCTGAAGACGCTGAAGCAGGACGAGACGATGCTCGTCCAGTCCGGCCGCCCGGTCGGCGTGATGCAGACCCATGAATGGGCTCCGCGGGTCCTGATCGCCAACTCCAACCTGGTCGGCGACTGGGCGAACTGGGAGGAGTTCCGCCGCCTGGAGGCGCTGGGGCTGACCATGTACGGCCAGATGACGGCCGGATCCTGGATCTACATCGGCACCCAGGGAATCCTCCAGGGCACCTACGAGACCTTCGCCGCGGTCGCCGCCAAGCGATTCAACGGCACACTCGCCGGGACGATCACCCTCACCGCGGGTCTTGGCGGCATGGGCGGGGCCCAGCCACTCGCCGTGACCATGAACGACGGCGTCGCCATCTGTATCGACGTCGACCCGCGGGCCATCGAGCGCCGCATCGAGCACCGCTACCTGGACGTCAGGGCCGACAGCCCTGAGCATGCGCTGCGGCTCGCCGTCGAGGCGCGCGACGCCCGCAAGCCGCTCTCCATCGGGCTGCTCGGCAACGCGGCCGAGCTGCTGCCCCAGCTGCTCGCCGACGGCGCCCCGATCGACATCGTGACGGACCAGACCTCCGCCCACGACCCCCTCGCCTACCTCCCGGTCGGGGTCGACTTCGACGACATGGCCGCGTACGCCGCCGAGAAGCCCGCCGACTTCACGGTGCGCGCCCGCGAGTCGATGGCCCGGCACGTCGAGGCCATGGTCGGCTTCATGGACGCGGGCGCCGAGGTCTTCGACTACGGCAACTCCATCCGTGGCGAGGCGCAACTCGCTGGATACGCAAGGGCGTTCGACTTCCCCGGCTTTGTCCCCGCCTACATCCGCCCGCTCTTCTGCGAGGGCAGGGGCCCGTTCCGCTGGGCGGCGCTGTCCGGCGAGGCATCGGACATCCACAAGACCGACAAGGCGCTGCTCGACCTCTTCCCGGAGAACGAATCGCTGCACCGCTGGATCAAAATGGCGGGCGAGCGGGTCCACTTCCAGGGGCTGCCGGCCCGTATCTGCTGGCTTGGCCAGGGCGAACGCGACAAGGCAGGCGCCCTGTTCAACGACATGGTCGCCGACGGCACGCTCGCCGCGCCGCTGGCCATCGGCCGCGACCACCTCGACTGCGGCTCCGTCGCCTCCCCCTACCGCGAGACCGAGGCCATGCTCGACGGCTCCGACGCGATCGCCGACTGGCCGCTGCTCAACGCCATGGTCAACGTGGCGTCCGGCGCGTCCTGGGTCTCCATCCACCACGGTGGCGGTGTCGGTATGGGCCGCTCCATCCACGCGGGCCAGGTCTCGGTGGCGGACGGCACGGAACTCGCGGGCGAGAAGATCCGCCGGGTGCTGACCAACGACCCGGGCATGGGCGTCATCCGCCATGTCGACGCCGGATACGACATCGCCGAGCGGGTGGCCGACGAGCGCGGTGTCCGCATCCCGATGCGCGAGGGCACCGAGTGACGACCCGCATCGACAGCGCCCCCCTCGCGCCGCCGTCCTTCCAGGAGATGTGGCGCGACCTGGCCCCTATCGGCCGCGACGCCGGAAGCGGCGGATACCGCCGCTATGCCTGGACCGCCGCGGACGCGGACTGCCGCGCCTGGTTCAAGGACCAGGCGGAGAGCCGCGGACTGACCTACGAGGTCGACCGCAACGGCAACCAGTGGGCATGGCTGGGTGACCCGGAGGGCACCGACGCCGTCGTCACCGGCTCACATCTGGACTCGGTGCCGGACGGCGGTGCCTTCGACGGGCCGCTCGGTGTGGTCTCCTCCTTCGCCGCCCTCGACGAACTCCGCAGCAGGGGAGTGGAGTTCACCAGGCCGCTGGCCATCGGGAACTTCGGCGACGAGGAGGGGGCCCGCTTCGGGCTCGCCTGCGTCGGCTCCCGGCTCGCGGCCGGCCGGCTCACCGTGGAACAGGCTCATGCGCTGCGCGACGGCGACGGGGTCCCACTGCCCCACGCCATGGAAAAGGCCGGGTACGACCCCTCCACGATCGGGCCCGACCCCGAGCGGCTCGCCCGGATCGGCGCGTTCGTCGAACTGCATGTGGAACAGGGCCGCGCCCTCGACCTCAGCGGGGACCCGGTCGGTATCGCGTCCGCCATCTGGCCGCACGGCCGCTGGCGGTACGACTTCACCGGCGAGGCCAACCACGCGGGCACCACCCGTCTGGTGGACCGCCGCGACCCGATGCTCACCTATGCGCAGACCGTGCTCGCGGCGCGCCGTGAAGCGGAGCTCGCCGGGGCCGTCGCCACCTTCGGCAAGATCGTCGTGGAGCCCAACGGCGTGAACGCCATCGCCTCCCTGGTGCGCGGCTGGCTCGACTCCCGCGCCGCCGACCAGTCCACCCTGGACACCGTCATCGCCGGTATCGAGCAGGCCGCCAGGGAACAGGGCGAGCGCGACGGCGTGGATGTCCGGGTCACCCGGGAGTCCTTCACCCCCGTCGTGGAATTCGCGCATGCGCTGCGGGACGAGCTGGGCCGGATCCTCGGCGGGGACGGCGGCGGCATCCCCGTTCTCGGAACAGGGGCGGGACACGACGCCGGAATCCTCTCCGCTTCCGTTCCGACCGCCATGCTGTTCGTACGCAACCCCACGGGTGTCTCGCACTCCCCGGCGGAACACGCCGGTGAGGACGACTGCCTGGCCGGGGTGACCGCACTCGCCGACGTACTGGAGGGCCTGGCGTGCAGGTGACGTACTGGCTGGAACACGCCTGGCTCGACACCCACGTCGAGCCGGGTGTCGCCGTGGAGGTCGACGCGGGCCGGATCACCTCCGTCGTCACGGATGTGCCGGCCCCGCCGCGGGGTGCGACGGCGCTGCGCGGTCTGACCCTCCCGGGCCTGGCGAACGCGCACAGCCACGCCTTCCACCGCGCGCTGCGCTCCACCGTCCAGGTGGGCTCCGGCACCTTCTGGACCTGGCGCGACGTGATGTACGGAGTGTCCGCCCGGCTCACTCCGGAGAGCTATCACGCCCTCGCCCGCGCGGTGTACGCCGAGATGGCGCTGGCCGGCATCACGGCCGTCGGTGAATTCCACTACCTGCACCACGGCCCCGGCGGGACGCCCTACGACGATCCGAACGCGATGGGCGACGCGCTGATCGCGGCCGCCGCCGACGCGGGCATCCGGATCACCCTCCTCGACACCGCCTACCTCGCGTCCGGGCTGATCGACAAGCGCAGAGGGGCCGCCCCCAACAAGCACCAGCTGCGCTTCTCGGACGGCACCGCCCAGGCCTGGGCCGAGCGGGCTTCCCTGCTGAAGGACGGCGAGCACACCCGGATCGGCGCGGCCATCCACTCCGTACGGGCGGTGCCGGCCGCCCAGCTGTCCACGGTGGCCGAGTGGGCCGAAGCACGGCAGGCACCGCTCCATGTGCATCTGTCCGAGCAGACAGCGGAGAACGACGCCTGCCGGGCGGCCCACGGCTGTACGCCCACCAGGCTGCTCGCGGATCACGGCGTGCTGGGACCGCGCACGACCGGCGTCCACAACACCCATCTCACCGCGGGCGACATCTCGCTGATCGGCACGACCGCGACGGGCACCTGCATGTGCCCGACCACCGAGCGGGACCTCGCCGACGGCATCGGCCCGGCGGTCCAGCTCCAGCACGCGGGCAGTCCGCTCTCGCTGGGCAGCGACAGTCACGCCGTCATCGACATCCTGGAGGAGTCGCGGGCCATGGAGCTCAATGAGCGCCTGCGCACCCGCACCCGGGGGCACTGGACCGCGGCTGCCCTGCTGCGCGCCGCGACCGCCGACGGCCATGCCGCCATCGGCTGGGGCGACGCGGGCACCATCGAGCCGGGTGCCCTCGCCGACCTCACCACGATCGCGCTGGACACCGTCAGAACAGCGGGGCCGGTGTCGAGGCTCGGAGCGGAGACCGCGGTATTCGCCGCTTCCGCGGCGGACGTCCGGCACACGGTCGTCGGCGGCCGGCAGATCGTACGCGACGGTGTGCACACCCTGGTCCCGGACGTGCCGCAGGCCCTGGCGCGGTCCATCGCCACACTGCACGCCTGAGCCAGACCGGCCGGAGCACGGCCCCGTACGCGTAGGAGCACACCGCGATGAAGACCGGCACCACCGCACTCACCCACATCAGCACCTTGGTCACCAACGACCCCTCCCTCGGCGACGGTTCCCCTCTCGGTCTGATCCAGGACGCGGCGCTCGTCATCGACGGCGACCGCATCGCCTGGGTCGGTGAGACCAGCAAAGCACCCGCCGCTGACAACGCGGTCGACGCGGGCGGACGGGCGGTGATTCCCGGCTTCGTCGACTCCCACTCGCATCTGGTCTTCGCGGGCGACCGCACGGCGGAGTTCAACGCCCGGATGTCCGGCCGCAGTTATTCGGCGGGCGGCATCCGCACCACGGTCGCCGCGACCAGGGCGGCGACCGACGACGAGCTCTCGGCGAACGTCGCGAGATATCTGCGGGAGGCCCTCCGCCAGGGCACCACCACGCTGGAGACCAAGTCCGGTTACGGGCTGACCGTCGCCGACGAGACCAGGGCGCTGCGCATCGCGGCCTCGCACACCGATGAGGTCACCTATCTGGGCGCCCACATCGTGCCGCCCGAGCACGCGGACGACCCGGCCGCCTATGTGGCGCTGGTGACCGGTGAGATGCTCGAATCCTGTGCCCCGCACGCCCGGTGGATCGATGTGTTCTGCGAGAAGGGAGCCTTCGACGGCGACCAGGCCCGCGCGATCCTCACCGCCGGCCTGGCCCGCGGACTGCACCCCCGGATCCACGCCAACCAGCTGGGGCACGGTCCGGGTGTCCAGCTCGCGGTGGAGCTGGACGCGGCATCGGCCGACCACTGCACCCATCTGACCGACGCGGACGTAGCGGCTCTGGCGAGCGGCAGCACGGTGGCCACACTGCTCCCCGGCGCCGAGTTCTCCACCCGGGCCGAGTGGCCGGACGCCCGCCGTCTGCTCGACGCGGGAGCCACCGTCGCCCTCTCCACCGACTGCAACCCCGGCTCGTCCTTCACCTCCTCCATGCCGTTCTGCATCGCCCTCGCGGTACGGGACATGGGCATGACCCCCGACGAGGCGGTCTGGGCGGCCACCGCGGGCGGCGCGGCCGCTCTGCGGCGCACCGACATCGGCCGCCTCGCCCCGGGAGCCCTCGCCGACCTCGCGCTCCTGGACGCCCCGTCGCCCGTGCATCTCGCCTACCGGCCGGGTGTTCCGCTGGTCTCGGCGGTCTGGCGGCGCGGCGAACGCAAGCTCTGACCCGCGTGCGTGCCGGGGCGGCCGGCCGCCCCGGCATCCCGCAGGACCGGGTGCCGGAGATCACGGATGTCGGGCATTCACCACAACGACGCACCCGGTAGTCGAAGATCTGTCGCAGTTGTCACCCCTTTCGCAACTTGGTCACAAGATGGGTGAGACTCCCTACCGTGCGGCCATAGCGCCCGGTACCGTCCCTTCCAGGATGTTTCAAGGGGGGCCGACCGGGGGGTCGAGTTGAGCGCTGTACACATCCGTGTGAAGAGGCCTGGCGAGCTGGACCAGGGGGAGATCGAGAGCTGGCGCGAGCTGCGGGCCATGTCCGGCGCACGGGCCAATCCGTTCATGGAGCCCGAATTCACTCTTGCCGTCGGGCGGCAGCGGCCGGGAGCCCGGGTCGCCGTGGTGCACGATGCGGGGTGGACGGCCGGCTTCTTCCCCTACGAGAAGGGGCTGTTCGGGCATGGCAGAGCCATCGGCTTCGGAGTGTCGGACTGCCAGGGCGCGGTGCTCGGGCCAGGTCTGCGGCTGGAAGCCCGGGAACTGCTGCGGGCCTGCGGGCTCTCCGCGTGGGAGTACGACAATCTCGAGGCGGGGCAGGAGCTCTTCCGGCCGTCGGCCGCCGATGAGTACGCCTCGTATGTCATCGACGTGGCGCAGGGGTACGAGCAGTACCAGCAGCTCCTGCGGAAGCAGTCGCCCAAGTTCCTGAGGACCACGCTCGCCAAGGAACGGAGAATGGGCCGCCAGATCGGCCCGCTCCGCTTCGTCCTCGACGAGCGGGACCCGGCGGCACTGGAACGGCTGATGGCGTGGAAGTCCGCGCAGTACCGGAGGACCGGGCGCGGAGACCGGTTCGCCAAGGAGTGGATCAGCAGCCTCGTGCACTACCTCGCGCACCTCAGGGAGCCGGGTTGTTCGGGTCTGCTGTCCGTGCTGTACGCGGCGGACCGCCCGGTGGCCGCTCACTTCGGACTGCGGTCGCGCACCGTGCTCGCCTGCTGGTTCCCGGCCTACGAACCGGAGTTCGCGAGATTCTCACCGGGCCTGATCCTGCATCTGCGGATGGCCGAGGCGGCCGCGGAGGTGGGGATCGGCATGCTCGACCTGGGACGCGGGGCCGCCGAGTACAAGGAAGCCCTGAAAACCGGGGAGCAACGGGTCTTCGAGGGAGCGTCGTTACGGCCGGGGGCGGGGGCCGCACTGCACTGGGCCGGCCGCGAACCCTCCCGCAGAGCGCACGGCTTCGTACGCCGGAGGCCCGCCCTCGCGGCCTTCGCGCAGCGGAGTCTCGAGCGGGCGGGGCGACTCCGTGCCGAGTGACACCGCCGCCGGACGGATCGCCAGGAGGATCCGCGGGCGGACCGGCGGCCCGGCCGGCGAGGGGGCCGGCGGGCCTGCCCGTAGCCGCCGTACGCCGCAGGCCGTCCAGGCACCGCACACGGCACAGCGGCCGACCGGAGCGGTGGACCGGGCGGGGCCGGGCGGGATCGCCGTCGCCGAGCTGGATCTCGCCGGGCTCGGAGGGCGGGTGATCTCCCTGCGTCCCGCGCCGGGCGGACCACCGGTGACCGACGGCCCCGTGTACGCGCTGATACGCGTCGGCGGTGTTCCCGCCGGTGTGGTTCTCGCCCTGGTGCCGGAGGGCGCCGAGGCCGCCCCGGTGCTCGCGGCCGCGGCGCGCGACCGGCTGCGGCACTGCGTCAGGGGCACTCCGGGGAAGCGGCAGGCGCCCACCGGAATGCCCAGGGCCAGCATCATCGTCGCGTCCCGGGAGCGCCCCGCACGCCTGGCGGGCGCACTGGACTCGCTGCTTGCCCAGGACCACCCGGATTACGAGATCGTCGTCGTCGACAACGCACCGGCCACCACGGCGACCCGCCGTCTGATCGAGGAGAACTACGCACCCAGGGGAGTGCGTTACGTCCAGGAGCCGGTCCCGGGACTCGCCTGTGCGCACAACCGGGGCATCGCCGTGGCCGAGGGCTCGGTCCTCGCCTTCACCGACGACGACGTCATCGCCGACCCGCACTGGCTCACCGCCCTCGCGGCCCCGTTCACCGCCGATCCGCGACTGGCCTGCGTCACCGGGCTGATACTGCCCGCCCGGCTGACCACCCCGGCGCAGATCCTGCTCGAGAGCCACGGCGGATTCACCAAGGGCTTCGCACCCCGGGGGTTCGACCCGCGGCGCCCGCCCGCCGGCGACCCACTCTTCCCGTTCACCGCAGGGATGTTCGGCTCCGGAGCCAATATGGCCTTCCGTGCGGGACCGCTGCGTGACATCGGCGGCTTCGACCCCGCCACCGGAGTCGGTACGCCGGCCAGGGGCGGCGACGACCTGTACGCCTTCACCCGGATCGTGGCCGCAGGGCACCGGTTGCGCTACACACCCGACGCACTGGTCTGGCACCACCACCGGGAGACGTGGCAGGACCTGAGAAACCAGGCGTACGGATACGGAGCGGGCCTCACCGCGTATCTCACCGCGACCGTGGTCCGCCGCCCCGCCCTGCTGCCGGCGCTGCTCGCCCGGCTGCCGCGCGGCCTCCTCCACGCTGTGTCGATCACCGCTCACCGGAGTGCGGCCGAGGGAGCAGGGGTGCCCGGCGAGCACGGAACCCAGGGCTATCCATGGCCGCGCAGTCTCTCCCGGCTCGAACGCCGGGGGATGCTGTACGGGCCGCTCGGCTACCTCAGGGCACGGCACGCGGTCCGCGGCAGACAGCTGCCCTGGGAGGAGCGATGAGACCCCGGGACAACGGCCGGATACCGGTCCTGCTCTACCACGCGGTGATGGACGACCCGCCGGACTGGATCGCGGAATTCACCGTCGCCCCGCAGGAGTTCGGGGCGCAGCTCGACGCCATCGCCGCGAGCGGCCGCACCCCGGTCAGCATCGGCACGCTGGCCGGCCACTTCGCCGGCCGGGCCGCGCTGCCGCACCGGCCGGTCGTGCTCACCTTCGACGACGGGTTCGCCGATCTGCCGGGGCCCACGGCCGAAGCTCTCGCCGTCCGGGATCTGCCCGCCACCGCCTACCTGACCACCGGCGCCATCACCGCGGGCGGGCGCTGTCTGCTGCCCCCGGCACCGATGATGGCCCTGGCGCAGGCGCCGCTCCTCGAACAGTACGGCCTGGAGGTCGGCGCCCACACGGTCTCCCACCCCCAGCTGGACACCCTGCCGGCCCGGGCCCTGCGCGCTGAACTCACCGATTCCAAGAAGGCGCTGGAGGACGTCCTCGGTCACCGGGTGGACCATCTCGCCTATCCGCACGGCTACAACAACGGGGCGGTCCGCAGAGCCGCCCGCAGTGCCGGTTACGCCAGTGCGGTCGCCGTACGCCATGCGCTGAGCTCGGCGGCCGACGACACCTACCGCGTCGCCCGGCTGATCGTGCGCCGGGGTCACACGGTCCGGGACGTCGAGGCCTGGATGGCGGGGCGGGGCGCCCGGGCGGCGCCGTACCGGGACTCCCTGCCCACGGTGGGCTGGCGCGTCTACCGGCGGGGCAGGGCCGCGCTGCGGGGGGATGTGTTCGCCGGATAGACGCGCACCGGGGTGGAGTTCAGCAGGACATCGGTCTCGTCGGGGGGAGTCGAACGGTGCAGCAACGCATGCCCACGCCGGTCACCGGGGACCCGGCACCGCCGGGCCGGGCCGGGCCGGCGGACGGGCCGCGGGACCGGCCCGGACCCGGATCCCGGATCGAGCGGCGGCTCCGGGCGGCAGCCGGCGCCGGGGTCCGACAGTGGCTCACCGCCGGGCTGTTACCGGCGGCGGCGATCCTGTGGACCCTCTCGCTGCCGCTGATCGACTTCCGCCACATGGGCGACTACGGCCTGCTGGACAGGTTCCCGCCGGTCTTCTACCTCTCGCTTGCGCTGCTCACCACCGGCTTTCTGGCCGGCCTGCGCCGCGCGGGCACCTGGTGGCCGGCCGCCTACTGTGCGGCGCTGCTGGTGGCGGTCAAGGCGCCGACCGCCGTGCTGTACGACTCGGTGCGGTACCCCTGGGCCTCCAAGCACGACGCCGTCATCGGCCACCTGCTCGGCAACGGCCTCCACCCCCAGGCGCACCTTTCGGGCAACATGGCCGCGTACGACCAGTGGCCGGGCTTCTTCACCCTCAACGCCGCCCTGGTCAGGGCCTTCGGCGTGGACTCGGCGGCGGCCTTCCTCAACTGGGCGCCGATCGTCTTCGGCCTGCTGACCATGCCGGTGCTGGTCCTGATCTACCGCACGTTCACCGAGGACCGGCGGCTGGTGTGGACCGCGGTCTGGATCTTCCAGCTGGCCAACTGGGTGGGACAGGACTACTTCTCACCCCAGGGCATGTCGTACCTCCTCTACCTCGCCGTGATCGCCGTGGTGCTGCGCCACTTCGTACGCCCGGGATCGGCCGGCCGGCTGCGCTCGCGCGTTCATCTCGACCCGGCGGCCGCCGCTGTCCCGCCGCCCACCACCGCCCGCCAGCGGGCGGTGTGCGTGGCGGTCCTCGCCCCGCTCATCGCCGCTATCAACGTCTCGCACCAGCTGACCCCGGTGATGCTCTGTGCGTCCCTGGTCGCGCTCAATCTGACCCGCCGCTACCGCAACGCGGGGCTGCTGGTGGTCACCGGCGTCATCATGCTGATCTGGGACCTCACCATGGGCCGCCCGCTCTTCGTCGAGACGCTGGAGTCGCTGCGCCGGTCGGCCGGTGATCTGCTGGAGAACTCCAGGGCCGGATACGCGGGACAGCTCACCGGGCCCGGCCCGGTGCTTCAGGGGCATGCCAACGTGGCGATGGTCCTCGCGGTGGTGGTGCCGGCCGCGGTGGCCCTGCTGATCCGGCGGAAGCTGCTGCGGAGCGCGCTGCCGCTGCTGCTGGTCTCCGTGGCCCCGGTGCCGCTGTTCGCCGTCAACGACTACGGCGGCGAGATGCTCTTCCGGGTCTATCTCTTCGGGCTGCCGGGGGCGGCGTTCTTCGCCGCTGCCGCGCTCGTCCCGGCCGCCGGGGGGCGTACGCCGGGACCGGCCGGCCGGCGGATCGGCGCGGCGGCCCTGCCGGTCGTGGTGTTCGCACTGGTCGGCGGATTCCTGCTGTCGTACTACGGCAAGGAGAAGATGTACTACACGCCGCCCGCCGAGACCGCGATGGTCGTCCGGGCGATCGACCGGGCCCCCGACGGGACACTGGTCCTCGCCGCGACCGGCTCCTTCCCGATGGCCCTGCACCGGTACGACGAACTGGAGCACTGGTTCTTCGTCGAACAGGAGGAGCCGGCGAACATCAGGATGCTCGAGGACCCGGCGGGCTACCTGGCGACGCAGATCCCCGACGGCGGCCGGGCGATCGTCGTCCTCACCAGGACCCAGGAGACCTTCACGGCCGGCGAGGGGCTGCTGCCGCCGGGTGGCTTCGTGACGCTGCGGACCAGACTGGAGCAGTCCCCCGAGTTCCGGGTCCTCGAGCGGAACCAGTACGGCGTGATCCTCCAATACCGTTCTCAGTAAGGGGAGTTGTCATGGTCTCCAGTTCGTCGCCGGTCCTTGGCGGGGCCGCGCTCAGGGGTGCGGTAGCGGTGTCGGGATGGCTGGCTCTGGCGGCCACAGCGCTGCCAGGAGGCGCTCCGCTTCGCTGGATTCCGGTCCTGCTCTTCGTCTCCCTCGGGCCCGGACTCGCCCTGCTCCTTCCCCAGCCCGCCCGGCTAAGACCGGCCGCCCGCCTCGAGGCGCTGGCGCTGGCCGCTCCGGTCAGCCTCTCGCTCGGGGCGCTGGTCTCCACCTCGCTCTTCCTGGTGGAGGGGTTCTCCGCGACCGCGTTCCTCGTCTCGCTCGCGGTGTTCACCACGGTGGCCGCCGCGCTGCCGGGACTGCCGCTGCCCGCTGCCACCCGGGGCGCGGTGGAGCGTGCCCGCACACCAGTGACGCGCCGGTGACCACAGGAAGGCCGGGACCGCCATGGCGCCCCCGGGCATGGCCGGCGCTGATCGCGCTGGCCGCGCTGCTCATCGGGATCGGCGTATGGATCGCCCGCACCGACGGTACGGGCGCCCGCTCAGGACTGCCCGGGAACGCCGCTTCGGGAGAACGCCCGCACGGCCCCTGCGCGCCGACCGCGGCACTGGTGCCCCCGTGCGGGGCCTGGTGGGGCGCCTACGTCCCGTACGCGAAGGACGGCTCGCTCACCCGGCCGGTGCACGCCTTCGAGAAGAGGATCGGCCGCAGGCTCGATCTGCTGTACACCTACCACGACATGTCCAGGGGCAGGCTGGACGGCCAGCTCCTCACCCCGCAGGAGCAGGAGCTCGGCAGGGACCGTCTGCTGATGCTCGCCTGGGAGTCCACGGTCTGGCGCGAACCGCACCACGCCCACTACACCGAGGACCAGCTCGGCTGGAGGAACATCGCGGACGGGACCTACGACGAGGACATCATCGATCCGGGCGCCGAGCGCATCAAGGCGTACGGAAAGCGGGTCTTCTTCTCCTTCGACCAGGAGGCCGACGCCCGGATCAGCGAGGGAGCGGGGACCCCCGCGCAGTACGTCGCCGCCTACCGCCACATCCATGACCGCTTCGAGCGGCTCGGTGTGGACAACGTGGTGTGGGTGTGGACGGTCTCCGGCTATCTGGGCCAGGGCAACGACGCCGTCATCAAGTCCCTCTACCCGGGCGACGGTTACGTCGACTGGATCGGCATGGACCAGTACAACTACTACCTCTGCCACCGGACCACCGACTGGAACGGCTTCGCGCAGAGCCAGCGTCCCGCCTACGACTGGCTCCGCAGCCATGTATCCGGCGAGAAGCCCGTCATGATGGCCGAGTTCGCGACCGCCCCAGATCCCGGCGACCCGGCCCGCCAGCGCGACTGGTACACCGGCATTCCGTCCGCCCTGCGGTCGATGCCCGGAGCGAAGGCACTGGTGCAGTGGGACCGCGCGGTCCCCGGGAAGGACTGTGATCTGACGGTCGACAGCGGTCCGGGTCTGGATGGTTACCGGCAGGCGGGCCGGGACAGCTACTTCGCCCAGCCGGTGCCGGGCCGCTAGCGGCCCGGCCTCCGTCTGCCGCCGGCAGGCCCTGCGGCAGACCCCGCGGAGCCCCGGGCCGCGCCGCGCCCCGGCCCGCGACACCCTCCCCCCGTCACCGGGTCCGCTGTCCTGCGGTACGGCGGCGGCCTGCGGCAACGGTCACCGCGGCCAGCGCGAGGAGGCCGAGGACGATCCATCCCCCCACCGCCGCGAACACCTCCCGGCCCACCCAGCCGGCCACCCCCGCCGTCCACATCACCACGGCGGTGACCCGCCAGTGCGTGCCGGGCGATCGCAGCGTGACGGCGAGCAGCCCCAGACAGAGCAGTTGGAGGGCGACGGGCAGGGCGCGAAGCACCACATCGCGGCTGCCAGGACCCGCTGTACCGGACAGGAACGCCGGTGCGCCGTGCCAGGGCGCCGACACGGGGTGCGCAGCGGGACCGTGGAACCAGGACGCGGTGTGCAGCGCGGTCAGGGTGGTCAGGAGCACCGGGACCAGGAGCGCGGGGCGGGGGTGCCGGAGACAGAGCGCCGTGCCGTAGACCACGGTCAGCAGCGTCACGGCGATCACGGTGAGGGGCGGGAGCACGTCGAGCGGGGGCGGGCCCGACGGACGGTGGCGGCCCGCCCCCGCCCATGGGGTGAGAGGTACCCAGAACAGTCCAGCGGCCAGACCGGAAAGCAGCCACAGGACGTCCGTCAGTGGCGAGTCGGGTGTCCCGCCGGAGCCGGAGCCGGAGCGCTGCCGCCCCCGTGCCGGCCCCCCGGCCCGCCGGGAGCCGGGCCCGCCGTCGTCGTGCGGGGCCGCGGCCCGGGCCCAGCTCGTGCCGTAGCGGTCGGGCCCCACGGACCGGCGGGCCGGACGGGCGCGGGTGCCGGAGAGGGCGGCCCGCAGTCCGAAGCCGCATCCCAGGGCGGTCAGTGACATGCTCACCAGGACGGCCCAGCCGGCCCCGTCGATGCCCATGGGGCCGAGCAGTACTGCCGAACTGCCCAGCACCGCGGTGCACATGGCGCCCTGGACGACGGCGAGCGCGCCGGTTCGGCCCTGTACCCGCAGTACCCCGATGTACAGCTCGACGACCACGCGCGGCAGCGCCGCCGCCGCGAGCAGCCGCAGCACCGTGGTGCCGTGGGCGGCGTAGTGGTCACCGAAGGGCCGCAGGATCTGCGGCGCGAAGGCCACCAGAAGGGCCACCACGGGGACGAGCAGGAGGGTCATCCGGCGGAGCGCCCCGCGGACACCCTCCGTCAGCCGTCCGGGGGTGTGCGAGGCGTGCGCGGTGAGCGACGAGGCCATGTTGATGGCCATGTACTCCATGGTCCCGCCGACGGTGTAGGCGATGTAGAAGAAGCCGTTCTGGGCGGGCGGGAAGCGCACCGCGACCATCACGGGCAGCAGATTGATCATCGCCAGTGAGAACAGCGCGCCCACCGAGTCGCCGGCGAGGAAGCGGCCGATCTCCCGCAGCCGCGGCGGTTCCCGGTCATGGTCGGCGGCGGCCTGACGGGGAATGAGCCTGCGGAAGACGAGCCAGCCGAGCGGCAGTACCGACAGCGCGATGGCCGCGGCCCAGGAGACGAAGATGCCCAGCACCGGGAGTGCCGCGGAGAACACCGCGAGCAGCAGCAGCTTGCCGGTCGAGAAGACCGCGTTGCCGACGGGCACCCAGAAGGCCCTGCGGAGCCCGGTCAGTACCCCGTCCTGCAGGGTCAGCAGCGCCCAGGCGGCACAGGACGCGGTGAACAGAAGCCCGGCCCGGAGCGTGCCCAGCGGCGCGTACGCGGGCCCCCACCGGCCCAGCGTGAGCAGAAAGACACCGCAGCCCAGACAGACCACGACCGTGCTCGCCAGGTAGGCGCGCAGAACCAGCGGGGCGGTCGCCCGGCCCGCCCGGGGTACGTACCGGACCACCGCGCCGGTCATGGTGGTGGCGGTGACCGATGCCAGCAGGCGCATCGCGGCGATGGCGGCCGAACCCTGTCCGACGGCCTCCTCGGAGTAGTACCGGGCGGCGGCGAGCCAGAAGCCGAGGCCCAGCGCGGCGGAGACACCGGTGGAGAGCATCAGCGCATAGGCGTTGCGGAACATCGACGCGCTGCCGGCGGCCCCCGTCGGGTCCGGGGCCCGGTCCGCGGGGGCGAGCACGGCGGGCCCGGGGGCCCCGGCACCCCGGGGGGACGTGGCCCCGGCCGCCTCAGCCACCGTCCGGGCACCCCCGGGCCGGCTCGGCGCCCAGCGCGGTGAGGACCGCTACGACCTCGGCGGCTCTCAGCGGATCGACGGGCAGGGCGTGACGGGCGAACCAGCGCGCCGGTGCCGGTGACGGCGAGGGGTCGGTGAAGGACTCGCCCGCGTAGTCGTCCAGCGGAGGGTCGTAGAGATAGCCGACGGTGATGCGGCGCCGTGCCAGCGCCGCGATGGCCGCGTCCCGGTCCTCGACCAGCAGCGGCACCCGGAACAGCGGTTGCAGCGGGCCGGGGCGCGCCCACCGGGTGGCGTACAGCATCTCGGTGCCCGCGCGGTGCGCGGCCAGCGTGCGGTCCAGACGGCGTGTCAGCCGCTCCACTCTGCGCAGCCGTTGGGTTCCGGGGGTCAGCCGGTAGTCGTGCATGTCGACCCGTACCCAGGGGTCGAAGCCGGTGAGTGAGGGGGCGGTGTCCATCGCCCGCTTCAGCTCGCCGGGTCTCAGCGGCATCCGGATCGACTCGCGCTCCTGCATCCCGAGCAGCCGCATCGTGGCGTGGGCGGCCGGGGTGAGACGCAGCCCGCGCACCACCGCCTCGGCGTACGGGCGTACCGCGTAGGCGGCTTCGGCGGCCGGTCTGCGCGGCGCGAGGAGCTCGTCCCGTGCTCGCGCCAGTTCACCGCGCACCGTCGGGTCGGCGACGGAGAGGACACCGCCCGTCCTGGCGTGCGGGTGTTTGGAGAGCGAGAAGACGGAGGCGTCTCCGAAGCTGCCCACCGGCCGGCCGCCCACCAGGCTGCCGACGGCATGCGCCGCGTCCTCCACCATCGGGATGCCCAGCTCGTCGCAGCGGGCACGGAGTTCCGGCGCGGGGTCGGGGTTCCCGTACAGATTGGTGGTCAGCACGGCGGACAGGCCGCCCCAGACCGCGTCGGGAACCGCCGCCGGGTCGATGGATCCGTCCTGTGCGCGCAGCGGCGCCTGCACCGGCCGCAGTCCGGCCGCCAGCACCACGAAGAAGATGACGTCGTCGTTGACGGGTGACATCAGCACCCGGCCGCCGGGCGCGCACCATCTGCGCAACGCCAGGTACAGACCCGTCCTGCACGACGGTACGTAGAGACATTCACGGCCCAGACGGCGTCGCAGTACATCCTCGATCCGCGCTGCCCGGCCGCTCGTTGCGAGCGCCATGCACAGTCCCCCCTGAGCCCTGCGGCCAATCTGACGCAGGGTGGGGTGATTCGTCAATAATGCGGAGGGGTGGTGCAACAAGCCCGTGACGGGACGTCCGGAACGCGGAAGAGCCGGTCCCGGCAAGCGGGACCGGCTCTTCCGCCGAGGGGCGTCAGTTCCTCGGGACGTGTGTCACTGCTCCAGGGTCAGGCCCTTGCGGAGCTTCACCAGGGTGCGGGAGAGCAGCCGCGAGACGTGCATCTGCGAGATGCCCAGTTCCTCGCCGATCTCCGACTGCGTCATATTGGCGACGAAGCGGAGCGAGAGGATCTGCCGGTCGCGCGAGGGCAGTCCGGCGATGAGCGGCTTCAGCGACTCGATGTACTCGACGCCTTCGAGGTCGTGGTCCTCGTAGCCGATCCGGTCCGCCAGCGCGCCCTCCGACTCGTCGTCCTCGGGCTGGGCGTCGAGGGAGCTCGCCGTGTAGGCGTTGCTCGCCGTCATTCCCTCGACGACCTCTTCCCTGGTGAGGTCGAGGCGGGCGGCGAGTTCCGCCACGGTGGGGGCGCGGTCGAGCTGCTGAGAGAGTTCGTCCCCGGCCTTGGCGAGGTCGAGGCGGAGTTCCTGGAGGCGGCGCGGTACCCGGACCGACCAGGAGGTGTCACGGAAGAAGCGCTTGATCTCACCGATGATGGTCGGCATCGCGAAGGTGGGGAACTCCACACCTCTGCTGAGCTCGAAGCGGTCGATCGCCTTGATCAGGCCGATGGTGCCGACCTGGATGATGTCCTCCATCGGCTCGCTGCGGGAGCGGAAGCGGGAGGCGGCGAACTTGACCAGCGCGAGGTTCAGCTCGACCAGGGTGTTCCGTACGTATGCGTGCTCGTGTGTTCCCTCTTCGAGGGACTCGAGACGCGCGAAGAGCGTCTTCGAAAGGGCCCTGGCATCCAGCGGGCCCACCTCGTCGTACGGCGGAATCTCGGGAATTTCCTCGAGTCCGGTCTCGATCCGGTTGGGGTGGGTAGTCGACGTACCGGCGGAGTGTTCGTCGAGCTGGGGTGACATGGTGCCTCCATGGTTCTCGGCGTATGGCTGCCGATGCCTGTTCGGTGTCCGCGGTGTAGCGGCGCCTCCAAAGCCGGTCGTGTCGAATGATGACCCTCTAGGCCTATCGGCTCGGGATGGGCAAACGCAAGGACCAAATGTCCATAATTGTCGTGCTTGTTGGGGTTGCTCCGCTACCGGTCGGTCCCTCAAGGGCGTAGTCTTTCTCGCACGTCAGAGACATCTCACAACCACGGCGAAGAGGGACGGACACGGACATGGACCGCGGGACCGTCGGCAGTGCGAACCGGGGCCGGCTTCTGGTCGAAGTCCGGGCCGAGGGCCGAAGTGAAGTGGTGACCCCGGCGGGTGAGCTGGATCACCACACCGCCGAACTGCTCAGTGCGCCGCTGGACAAGGCCCTCGAGCGCGGCAGGACCCGGCTGGTCGTGGACTGCTCTGCGCTCGAATTCTGTGACTCCACCGGCTTGAACGTGCTGCTGGGCGCCCGCCTCAAGGCGGAAGCCGCGGGCGGCGGGGTCCATCTGGCCGGGATGCTCCCGGTGGTGGCCAGGGTGTTCGAGATCACGGGCGCCGAGGCGGTTTTCACCGTGCATGACTCTCTGGCCGACGCTCTGCGCGACTGATCGGCACACTCTGTTGAAAAAATGAGTGTTGCGGCCATTCGACAGGGCAGGAGTCCCTGCGCAATCTTTTGTACCCCTGACTTTCTAGATCCGGTGAATCGGTGAGGTGAAGCGCTGATGAGCACCACCCGGCAGCAGCCGCCGGGGGACCTCGGCCCCGAGCGCGACGGCGCCGGACCAGCCTTTACCGTGTCCGCCGAAGGTCGCACCCGCACGCTCCTTCTGCGGGATGCAAGCGGCATCGTCCCTCTGGCCCGCGATTTCACGCGCCAGGCGCTGTACGACTGGGGCTGGCTGCCCGCGGAGGCCGCCGATCGCCGTGCGGCCGCCGAGGATGTCCTGCTGGTCGTCTCCGAGCTGGTCACCAACGCGTGCCTGCACGCCGAGGGCCCCGAGGACCTGCGGGTCTCCTACGGACAGAAGGTGCTCCGTCTGGAGGTCTCCGACCGCGGCACGGGTCAGCCGACCCCCCGCAGCCCGCACCGGGCGGGCCGGCCCGGCGGCCACGGCATGTTCATCGTCGAGCGGCTCTGTCTCGACTGGGGAGTGGTCCGTACGCCGGGAATGCCCGGCAAGATGGTCTGGGCGGAGCTCTCCGCTCCGGCCTGACCCGCCACCCCTTCCGCACCGCCTCTGAGCGCACCTGCCCGGTGCGCTCTTTTTCTTTCCGCGCCTTCGTGCGGCACGCCTCCTGAGCGCACTGCTGCCGTGCCTTCCTGCCGCACGGCCCCTGCCGGGCACCGCTGCCGCAGTTCCTGCCGGGCGCTCCTGCCACGCGCGGAGGCGCCGGTCCGCGCGGCAGGCTGACGGCGGAGTACGCGGCAGGGCCCGCCCGCACCGGATCGGTGCGGGCGGGCCCTGGGTGGAGCGTGAGCGGTCCGCGTCAGCGGACGTCGCCCATGAGCTCCTTGACCTTGCTGCGGTTCAGCCACACCGCCACACCGGCGAGCACCGCGACGGCGGCCTCGATGGCGACGATGCCGCTCTTGTTCAGGTTGAGGCTGAACGGCGGAAGGGACAGCATGCCGGTGACGCAGTCGCCGGCGGTGACGGCCAGGAACCAGACACCCATCATCTGGCTGGCGTACTTGGCGGGAGCCATCTTCGTGGTGACCGAGAGGCCGACCGGAGAGAGCGTCAGCTCACCCACGGTCTGCACGAAGTAGATGGCGACCAGCCACAGCGCGCCCGCCTTGGCACCGTCCGTCGCGATCGTCAGCGGCGCCAGGAAGACGAAGAACGAGGCGCCGACCAGCACCAGGCCGGAAGCGAACTTCACGACCGTGCTCGGCTCCTTGCCGCGGCGGTTCATCGCCAGCCAGAGGGAGGCGAAGACCGGCGCGAGCGCCATGATCAGGACCGGGTTGACCGACTGGTACCAGGAGACCGGGAAGTTCCAGCCGAAGACCGAGTTGTCGGCCGAGGCGTCGGCGAAGATCGACATGGTCGATCCGCCCTGGTCGTAGATCATCCAGAAGACGGCGGCGGCCACGAAGAACCAGATGTAGCCGGACATCTTCCGCTGCTCGACGTCGCTGAGGTCCTTGTCCCGCTTGATGCGGAACAGCACGACAGCGGGGATGACCAGACCGGCGAGGGTGATCGGGATCAGCACCCAGTTGAGGGTGTAGACACCGGTGACGACCGTGCCGAGGTAGAAGACGGCGGCGACGGCCATCCAGATCATGGCCTTGCGGAGCGAGGAGGTCCGCTCCTCGGCCGAGAGCGGCTTCGGGACGAAGCTGCTGCGCTCGCTCAGGTGGCGGGAGCCGATCAGGAACTGGCCGAGGCCCAGCGCCATGCCGAGAGCGGCGAGCGCGAAGCCGAAGTGCCAGTTGACGTTCTCGCCGATGGTGCCGATGGTCAGCGGGGCGGCGAAGGCGCCGAGGTTGATCCCCATGTAGAAGACGGTGAAGCCGCCGTCGCGACGGGGGTCGTCCGGGCCGTCGTAGAGGTGGCCGACCATCGTGGAGATGTTGGACTTCAGCAGGCCGGAGCCGAGCGCGACCAGAGCGAGACCCACGAAGAACGTGCCCTGCGAGGGCAGTGCCAGCGTCAGGTGGCCGACCATGATCACGCCGCCGGCGATGGCGACCGTTTTGCGCGGGCCCCAGACCCGGTCGCCGAACCAGCCGCCGGGCATGGCGAGCAGGTACACCAGCGACAGGTAGACCGAGTAGATCGCGGTGGCCGTGGCCGGGTTCATATGGAGCCCGTTGGGCGCGATCAGGTACAGCGGGAGAAGGGCGCGCATGCCGTAGTAGGAGAAACGCTCCCACATCTCGGTCATGAAGAGAGTAGCCAGGCCGCGGGGGTGGCCGAAGAAGGTCTTCCCGGTGCCGGTCGAACCGGCCGAGTCCTTCGTCAGGCTGGACGCCATGGTCGTTCCTTGCTTTTGCGGGACGCGCCGCGAAACGGTGCCGCGCCCGGTGGGGGGTGGCCGGCACCGGCATGGTTCTTCCCCACCCCACGCCTAGGGGGTCCGGCCGGAATCGCTCCGTGCCGAAGGGGAGACCACACCGGGATCCTCGCTCCGCACGCAACATCGCACGCGGGGCCCGGCCGTCAGGTCATTTACTCGCTGGGTCGTTGACTGCCGGCGATGCCGGCGATGCCAACCGCACACAGAAAAGGGATCCTTGGCGTGTCATAGCAGGCTAAAGAGTCCCGAGTGGTGCTACAGGCGTCTCGCCACCATAAGGAGGCAGACACGGCATTTGGAAGGACTTGAGACATGGATCACAGGTGAACGTGGAACCAGGTTCCCATATTCGAAGGCCTTGACCAGTGTTGCATCCCAGACCCGCAGGGGTTGTCGATCACCTCACGAGCAGTACCTGTCGCGGACTACCATCACCTCATGACCCGTGTACTGCTCGCCGAGGACGACGCATCCATCTCGGAGCCGCTGGCCCGCGCACTGCGTCGGGAGGGTTACGAGGTCGAGGTGCGGGAGGACGGCCCGACCGCGCTCGACGCCGGCCTTCAGGGAGGTGTCGATCTGGTCGTCCTGGATCTCGGCCTGCCGGGAATGGACGGCCTCGAGGTGGCCAGGCGGCTGCGTGCCGAGGGACACACCGTGCCTATCCTGGTGCTCACCGCACGTGCCGACGAGGTGGACACCGTGGTCGGCCTGGACGCCGGCGCCGACGACTACGTCACCAAGCCCTTCCGGCTCGCCGAACTGCTGGCACGGGTGCGGGCGCTGCTCCGCCGCGGCGCCACCGACACCGCCCCGCAGCCCGCCACCCACGGCGTACGGATCGACGTCGAGTCGCACCGGGCCTGGATGGGCGACGAGGAACTCCAGCTCACCGCGAAGGAGTTCGACCTGCTGCGGGTGCTGGTCAGGGACGCCGGCCGGGTCGTCACCCGGGACCAGTTGATGCGCGAGGTCTGGGACACCACCTGGTGGTCATCGACCAAGACGCTCGACATGCACATCTCCTGGCTGCGCAAGAAGCTCGGCGACGACGCGGCGAACCCGCGCTACATCGCCACCGTCCGGGGCGTCGGTTTCCGCTTCGAGAAGAGCTGACGGTCTCCTGAGGGCAGGCGCCGGGCACCGGCTGCGACACTGACGGCATGCGCCGCCGCCTGATCAATTCCACCCTCGCCGTCGTGCTCGTCGTGATCGCCGTCTTCGGCGTCTCGCTGGTCATCGTCGAGACGCGCACCATCAGCAGCAGCGCCCAGGAGAGCGTGGACTCCGAGGCGCTGAGGCTCGCCAGCATCGTGGAGAGCCGGCTGGTGAGCGACGAGCGGGTCACCACGGCGATCCTGCGCGACCAGGTCGACGTCAACCGCTACGCGGTGATCAGGATCCCCGGCAAGGAGACCATCAGGCTGGGCACCGAGCCCCAGGGCGGCGTGATCCGGGGTACGGCGACCGGCGGCCGCGGTGAGAAGGTCTCCGTCGAGGAACCGGGCTCCACCGTCACCCGCGAGGTCGGCCGCACCCTGATGATCATCGCGGCGGTGGCGCTGCTCGCGATCATCTCGGCGGTGCTGCTGGCCGTACGCCAGGCCAACCGGCTCGCGTCGCCGCTCACCGATCTCGCCGAGACCGCCGAGCGCCTCGGCTCGGGCGACCCGCGACCGCGGCACAAGCGGTACGCGGTGCCCGAGCTGGACCGGGTCGCCGACGTACTGGACTCGTCGGCCGAGCGGATCACCCGGATGCTGACCGCGGAGCGCAGACTCGCGGCGGACGCCTCGCATCAGCTCCGGACTCCGCTGACCGCGCTCTCCATGCGGCTGGAGGAGATCACCCTCACCGATGACCTGGACACGGTGAAGGAGGAGGCGACCATCGCGCTGACCCAGGTGGAGCGGCTCACCGACGTGGTGGAGCGGCTGCTCACCAACTCCCGGGACCCGCGTACGGGCTCCGCCGTCACGTTCGATCTCGACGAGGTCGTCAAGCAGCAGCTGGAGGAGTGGCGTCCGGCGTACCGCAGCGCCGGCCGGGCGATCGTACGGTCCGGGAAGCACGGGCTGCGCGCCGTGGGGACGCCGGGAGCCGTAGCCCAGGTGATGGCCGCGCTGATCGAGAACTCGCTGATGCACGGCGGGGGCACGGTGGCGGTGCGCACCAGGGTCACCGGCACCCAGACGGTCGTCGAGGTGACCGATGACGGCCCCGGGGTGCCGCCCGAGCTCGGAGCGCGGATCTTCGAGCGGACCATCAGCGGCCGCAACTCCACCGGGATCGGACTTGCCGTGGCCCGCGACCTGGCGGAGGCCGACGGCGGACGGCTGGAAATGCTGCAACAGGACCCGCCGGTGTTCGCGCTCTTCCTGAGCCGGGTGGCCAAGGGGGCGGCACCGGCAGCGGACGAGCCGGAGGAACCGGACGAGCCGACGATCAGATGACCCTGGTCATCCGCGGCGCGGGCCCGGAGCCCGGCCGGTCAGCGGAACGGTTCGCCGCGGCCGGGCTCCGGGACGGCTTCGGGCGGTCACCGAGGCGGCTCTGCGGATCACCGGCGGTTCGACCGGGCCGACTGGCTTCCCTTGTCGAGAAAGGACTCCGCGGTCTGTACCGCCTCCCGGGCGGGCAGCGCGCGGAACACCCAGGTCCGGTAGGACCAGAAACGGAAGACGGTGCCCAGGCCGAGCCCGACGACGTTCTTCGCCATGTTGTCGGCGAGCGTGGACGTGAAGCCGAGACCGTAGTGCGAGAGGGCGAGGATGCCGTTCTCGATGACCAGGCCGATACCGCTGAAGAGCAGGAAGAGCATCAGCTCGCGGGTGCGCTTGCTGCGGTCCGTGTGGCGGTAGGTCCAGTAGCGGTTGCCGACGTAGTTCGTCGCGATGGCGACACAGGTGGCGATGACCCCGGACCGGACGACCGCAAGGTCGAAAGCGTGCGTGCAGATATTGAAAACGATCGCATTGACCACAAAACCTATCGCCCCGACCGCGCCGAACTTGGCGAGCTCGCGAGCGAGCGCATCCAGCCGTATCCGCAGCGCGCCCCGTTCGCCCATGGTGTGGCTCAGCCCCGTCCCGTGTCACCGGCGCAGGTACCGGTCGCCTGCTGTTCGGTCGTCGTCAACCCGGCCATGCTAACCAGTGGGCCAACCCGGTGCCCTGCCGATCGGGAAGGGGCGGCGATGCGGTGACGTGACCGGCGGATACCCTGGGACATGTGACGTTCCCCGTAGTCGGCATGGTCGGTGGCGGTCAGCTCGCCCGTATGACCCACGAGGCGGGCATCCCCCTCGGCATCAGATTCAAGCTGCTCAGTGACACCCCGCAGGATTCGGCCGCCCAGGTGGTGAGCGAAGTCGTCATCGGCGACTACCGCGACCTGGCCACGCTGCGGGACTTCGCGCGCGGCTGTGACGTGATCACCTTTGATCACGAGCATGTGCCCACCGAGCACCTCAGGGCCCTGGAGGCGGACGGCATCCCCGTCCGGCCCGGGCCCGACGCGCTCGTGCACGCCCAGGACAAGGGGGCGATGCGTGAGAAGCTCACCGCGATCGGCGCGCCCTGTCCCCGCCACCGGATCGTGACCGGCCCCGACGACGCGATGGCCTTCGCGGATGAGGTGGGCGGGCTCCCCGTCATCCTCAAGACCGTCCGGGGCGGTTACGACGGCAAGGGCGTGTGGTTCGTGAGGTCCAGGGCGGACGCGGAGGCTCCGTTCAACGCGGGTGTCCCGGTGCTCGCCGAGGAGAAGGTGGACTTCGTACGGGAGCTGGCGGCGAACGTCGTGCGCTCGCCGCACGGACAGGCCGTCGCCTACCCGGTCGTGGAGTCCCGCCAGGTCGACGGGGTCTGCGACACGGTGATCGCGCCCGCCCCCGGTCTGGACGAGGACCTGGCGGGCCGGGCCCAGCAGCTCGCCCTGCGGATCGCGGCCGAGCTGGAGGTGACCGGCCACCTCGCGGTCGAGCTCTTCGAGACCCGCGACGGACGCGTCCTCGTCAACGAGCTCGCGATGCGCCCGCACAACTCCGGTCACTGGAGCCAGGACGGTGCGGTCACCTCGCAGTTCGCCAACCATGTGAGGGCCGTACTCGACCTTCCGCTGGGTGACCCGCGCCCGCGCGTCCGCTGGACCGTGATGTGCAACGTCCTCGGCGGCGACTTCCCCGACATGTACCAGGCGTATCTGCACTGCATGGCCCGCGACCCGCAGCTGAAGATCCATATGTACGGCAAGGACGTCAAGCCGGGACGCAAGGTCGGCCACGTCAACACCTACGGTGACGACCTCGACGAGGTGCTGGAGCGCGCCCGTCACGCCGCCGGATATCTGCGAGGGACGATCACGGAATGACCACTCCTCTCATCGGCATCGTCATGGGTTCGGACTCCGACTGGCCCGTCATGGAGGCCGCCGCGACCGCGCTGGACGAGTTCTCCGTTCCCTACGAGGTCGATGTCCTCTCCGCGCACCGGATGCCGCGCGAGATGATCTCGTACGGCGAGGAGGCTGCCGGGCGCGGTCTCAAGGCGGTCATCGCGGGAGCAGGGGGAGCGGCCCATCTGCCCGGCATGCTGGCTTCGGTGACCCCGCTCCCGGTGATCGGCGTCCCCGTGCCGCTGAAGTACCTGGACGGCATGGACTCGCTGCTCTCCATCGTCCAGATGCCGGCGGGTGTCCCGGTGGCGGCGGTCTCGGTCGGCGGCGCGCGGAACGCAGGTCTGCTCGCCGCCCGCATCCTGGCCACCGCCGATCCCGAACTCCTGGAGAGGATGCGGGAGTTCCAGCAGGAGCTGAACGACTCCGCCACGGAGAAGGGCAAGCGGCTGCGTGCCAAGGTCGAGGGGACAGGCTCCTTCGGATTCGGAAAGTAGGCGCTAGCCATGACGGCTCATCTCACCGAGGCCCTCGAACTGCTTGCCGACTGTCCGGTCGTCGACGGTCACAACGACCTGCCGTGGGCGCTGCGCGAACACGTCCGCTACGACCTGGACCGGCTCGACATCGCCCGCGACCAGCAGGGTGTTCTCCACACCGACCTGCACCGGCTGCGCAAGGGTGGTGTGGGCGCCCAGTTCTGGTCGGTGTACGTCCGCAGCGACCTGACGGGCGACGATGCGGTCAGTGCGACGCTGGAACAGATCGACGTGGTGGCCCAGCTGATCGCCCGCTACCCGGGTGACCTGGTCCGCGCGCTGACCGCTGACGACATGGAGTCGGCCAGGAGCCAGGGCCGTATCGCCTCGCTGATGGGCGCCGAGGGCGGGCACTCCATCAACAACTCGCTGGGCACCCTGCGCTCACTGCACGCGCTGGGTGTGCGGTACATGACCCTCACCCACAACAACAACATCGCCTGGGCGGACTCGGCGACCGATGTCGAGAAGGCACACGGACTGACCGCCTTCGGCCACGAGGTCGTACGGGAGATGAACCGCACCGGCATGCTGGTGGACCTCTCGCACGTGTCGGCGAAGACGATGCGCGCCGCGCTGGAGACCTCGGTCGCGCCGGTGATCTTCTCGCACTCCTCGGCCCGCGCGGTCTGCGACCATCCGCGCAACATCCCGGACGACGTGCTGGCCCAGCTCCCGGCCAACGGCGGCATCGCGATGGCGACCTTCGTGCCGAAGTTCATCCTCCCCGACGCGGTCGCCTGGACCGCCCGCGCGGACGAGAACATGCGCACCCACGGTCTGCACCACCTGGACACGACACCCGCGGGCATGAAGGTCCAGCGTGCCTTCGAGGAGGCGCACCCGCGTCCGGTGGCCACCGCGTCCACCGTCGCCGACCACCTCGACCACATGCGTGAGGTCGCGGGTGTCGACCACATCGGCATCGGCGGCGACTACGACGGCACGGCGTTCACCCCGGACGGCCTCGAGGACGTCGCCGGCTACCCCCACCTGATCGGCGAACTGATCGGGCGTGGCTGGTCGTCAGCCGACCTGGCCAAGCTGACCTGGCAGAACGCGGTACGGGTACTGCGCGCGGCGGAGGATGTGGCCCGCGCCGTGCAGGCGCAGCGCGGTCCGTCCAACGCGACCCTGGCCGATCTCGACGGCTGATCGCCGCCACCGGTCCGGGGGCGCGGCGCCGCACCCCCGGACCAGCCGCGCTCAGCAGGCGCAGAGGCAGAACGGGTGCCCGGCGATGTCCGTGTAGACCCGCCAGGTGCGCACCGGGTCGCCGGCGTCGACAGCCTTCGCACCCAGTGCCAGCACCCGCGTCTCGGCCGCGTCCAGATCCTCGACCGTCAGATCCAGGTGGAACTGCTGCGATCCGTCCTCGGCCGGCCACCGCGGCGGCACGTAGCCCGGCGACTTCTGGAACGCGAGCGGAGTGCCCTCGTGCCCGGTGAGTTCGACCCAGCCCTCCTCGGTCTCCTCGGCCTTGCCGCCGATGATCTCGGCGTAGAAGGCGGCGAGCGCAAGCGGGTCGGGACAGTCGAGTACGACAGTGCCGAGTCTGGCGACAGCCATGTGTTCCTCCCTGGGCAGTGTGTTACCGGCAGAAGCCATTAACAGGTAACCGTTACCTCATGCTGCCCCACTGGAGGTAACGTCGCAAGGGTGAGTGACAGAGCGGTTGCACCCGGAGGTCTCGCACTGGTCGAGGCGCTGGTGAACACCCGGAGCGTCGACAGCGGAGCGGACCGGCTGGCCGATGAGTTCGGGCTCGGCGGCGAAGCCCTGGCGGAGGCGAGGGAGCTGCGCGAAGCGCTCCGCGCGGCCTGTCTGGCTCATGCGGGCCAGGACATGGCCCCCGCCGCGAGGGACACCCTGACCCGGCTGCTGTCCCGGGCGCCGCTGCTGGTCGCATTCGACGAGGCGGGCGGGGCGACCCTGGCTCCGGCGGATCCCGCTCCGCTGGCTTCCCGTGTCGCGGCGGCCGTTGCCGCGGCTGTCGCCGACGGAACCTGGCAGCGTCTCAAGGCCTGTGAGGCGGACGACTGCCTGTGGGCCTACTACGACCGCAGCCCGGCGGGCCGCAGCCGCTGGTGCACGATGGCGGTCTGCGGCAGCCGGGCGAAGATGCGGGCCTACCGGGCTCGCCGTTCGGTGCCGCCGGCCTGAACGGTGCGGCCGGCCTCAGCGGCGGGGCAGCCGTCCGCCGGCCGGCGGACGGGTCCGGCCGTGATCAGGCCCGGGGCCTACCCATCGCGCGGTAGACCCACCCGGCCTCCCGCCAGGCCGCCGCGTCCAGCGCGTTGCGGCCGTCCAGCAGTATCCGCTCGGCCGCCACCGCACCCAGCTCCGCGGGGTCCAGCTCGCGGAATTCGCGCCACTCCGTCAGATGCAGCACGACATCCGCGCCCCGCACCGCGTCGAGCGCGGTCTCGGCATAGCCGAGCGTCGGGAAGAGCCGTCGGGCGTTCGCCATGCCCTTGGGGTCGTACACCGTCACCTGACCGCCCTGCAGGTGGATCTGTCCCGCGACGTTCAGCGCGGGCGAATCCCGTACGTCGTCGGAGTCCGGTTTGAAGGCCGCACCCAGCACCCCGATCCGCTTGCCCAGGAACGATCCGCCACCCACCGCCTCGCGCGCCAGCTCGACCATGTGCCCGCGGCGCCGCATGTTGATCGAGTCGACCTCGCGCAGAAACGTCAGTGCCTGGTCGGCGCCGAGCTCACCGGCGCGTGCCATGAACGCCCGGATGTCCTTCGGCAGACACCCTCCGCCGAACCCGATGCCGGCCCGCAGGAACTTCGCGCCGATCCGATCGTCATGTCCGAGCGCCTCGGCCAGCTTCGCCACGTCGCCGTCGGCGGCCTCGCACACCTCGGCCATCGCGTTGATGAACGAGATCTTCGTGGCCAGGAAGGAGTTGGCCGCGGTCTTCACCAGCTCGGCGGTGGGGAAGTCGGTCACCACGAACGGCGAACCCTCGCTCACCGGGCCCGCGTACACCTCGCGCAGCAGCTTCTCCGCGCGCTCGCTCCGCACGCCCACCACGATCCGGTCCGGGTGCAGCGTGTCCTTCACGGCGAAGCCCTCACGCAGGAACTCCGGATTCCATGCCAGCTCGACACCCTCGCCCGCCGGCGCCAGCGAGCTCAGCAGCCCGGCCAGCCGCTCGGCACTGCCGACCGGCACGGTCGACTTCCCGACCACCAGCGCATCCCGCTTCAGATGCGGGGCGAGCGAGCTGAAGGCGCTGTTCACGTACGACATGTCACAGGCGTACTCGCCGTGCTTCTGCGGTGTGTTCACGCAGACGAAGTGGACATCGCCGAACTCCCCGGCCTCCTCCCACGACGTGGTGAACCGCAGCCGCCCGCTGGACCCCTCGAGCCCGGCGACATGGCGCTGCAGGATCTCCTCGAGCCCCGGCTCGTACATCGGGACGCGCCCGGTCGAGAGCATCTCGATCTTCTCGGGAACCACATCGAGACCCAGCACTTCGAAGCCCAGCTCAGCCATGGCCGCGGCGTGCGTGGCGCCGAGATAGCCGGTACCGATCACGGTGATTTTCAGGGCCATCAGCAAGCTCCAGGGGGCGTACGGGATCAGGTGCGCGCCCGAGCATATCCGGGCGCCGGGAAGGCCCGGATTCCCGCTGTCGCCAACCTCACGTATACCCGTGGCGGCCGGCCGTCTAAAATGATGTTACTTAACGGTAGTTAGCATCTTGGGGAGTGAGTGACCTTGGCAGGTTCGCCCGATTTCGACCTGTACCGCCCGGCCGAAGAGCACGACATGCTCCGCGACTCGGTCCGCTCCCTGGCCGAGGCGAAGATCGCGCCGTTCGCCGCAGCGGTCGACGAGGAAGCCCGCTTCCCGCAGGAGGCGCTGGACGCCCTGACATCGGCCGACCTGCACGCGGTGCATGTGCCCGAGGAGTACGGCGGCGCGGGCGCCGACGCGCTCGCCACGGTCATCGTCATCGAGGAAGTGGCCCGGGTCTGCGCCTCGTCCTCCCTGATCCCCGCGGTGAACAAGCTCGGCTCGCTCCCGGTGATCCTCTCCGGCTCCGAGGATCTGAAGAAGAAGTACATGGCCCCGCTCGCCAAGGGCGACGGAATGTTCTCGTACTGCCTCTCCGAGCCCGACGCGGGCTCGGACGCCGCCGGCATGAAGACCAGGGCCGTCCGTGACGGTGACTTCTGGGTCCTCAACGGTGTGAAGCGCTGGATCACCAACGCCGGTGTCTCCGAGTACTACACGGTCATGGCCGTGACCGACCCCACCAAGCGGTCCAAGGGCATAAGCGCGTTCGTCGTCGAGAAGTCCGACGAGGGTGTCTCCTTCGGCGCCCCGGAGAAGAAGCTCGGCATCAAGGGCTCCCCGACGCGCGAGGTCTACCTCGACAACGTCCGTATCCCCGCCGACCGCATGATCGGCGAGGAGGGCACCGGCTTCGCCACCGCGATGAAGACCCTCGACCACACCCGCATCACCATCGCGGCCCAGGCGCTGGGTATCGCGCAGGGCGCGCTGGACTACGCGAAGGGCTACGTCCAGGAGCGGAAGCAGTTCGGCAAGCCGATCGCGGACTTCCAGGGCATCCAGTTCATGCTCGCCGACATGGCCATGAAGATCGAGGCGGCCCGCCAGCTCACCTACGCGGCGGCGGCAAAGTCCGAGCGCCTCGACGACGACCTGACCTTCGCGGGCGCAGCGGCCAAGTGCTTCGCGTCCGATGTCGCGATGGAGGTCACCACGGACGCGGTCCAGCTGCTCGGTGGCTACGGCTACACCCGGGACTACCCGGTGGAGCGCATGATGCGCGACGCGAAGATCACGCAGATCTATGAAGGCACGAACCAGGTGCAGCGGATCGTCATGGCCCGCAACCTGCCGTAACCCGGCGGGAGGGTACGCACGCAGCACGCCAGGGGCGCCCGGGAGGGCGCCCCTCCGCGTTGCCGGTGGGCGGTGTCCCCACGGCGAAGTGCCGGGTGGCGGTGTGACGGGCCCCCGGTGGCAAAGGGCTCAAACGCGGTGCGGGCCCGGACGGTCACGCCGTCCGGGCCCGCACCGCGTGGCGCTAGTTGCCCGACACCGTCACCTTGTCGTCGTTCTTCAGCTCCTGCACCAGCTGCTTGACCTTGGTCTTGTCCCAGACCAGGTTGCCGCCGTTCGAGCCGGACACCGGCATGTTCATCTGCTTGCCGTCACCGCCTGAGACGCCCTTCATGGCCCAGAACATCGAGGCCAGGTTCCACAGGCTCATGTCCTTGTCCACGATCACCGTGTCCAGGCCCGCACCCATCACCGGGTAGAGCTTGAAGGGGTTCAGCACCGTCGACGGGGTCGCCGTCTGGCTGGCCAGGGCCGCCAGGAACTTCTGCTGGTTCTTGGTGCGCTCCAGGTCGCTCGCGGCGAAGGCGTGCCGGGTGCGGACGAAGGCGAGGGCCTGCTGACCGTTGAGCGTCTGCTCGCCGGACTTGAAGTCGGCGCCCGAGTACTTGTCCTTGAAGCCCTGCGGGAGGTTCATGTCCACCCCGCCGACCGCGTCCACGATGCTCGCGAAGCCGTCGAAACCGATCTCCGCGTAGTGGTCGATGTGCAGACCGGTGTTGTACTCGATGGTGCGCACCAGCAGTTCGGGGCCGTCCATCGCGTACGTGGCGTTCAGCTTGGTGCGCTTGCCGGTTCCCGGGTAGGTCTTGCCCGATTCGGAGCCCTTGAACGAGGGGATCTCGACGTCCGAGTCACGGGGCAGCGAGACCATCGTGTTCCCGTTGTCACCGACATGCAGAATGATCATGGAGTCGGTGCGCTTGCCCTCGGCGGAGCCGGTGTGCAGCTTCTTCTTGTCGGCGGCCGACATGCCCTCACGGCTGTCCGAACCCACGATCAGGTAGTTCGTGCCCTTGCCGGTGTCGGGGCGGTCGATCACCTTGGACAGGTCGACCTCCCGCCGGAGCTTGCCGTCGGCCCAGAAGTAGGTGCCTATGGAGACGCCGAGGAAGGCGATGACCAGGACCAGCACGCCGACCTTGATCCGCCGTCCCCAGTTCGGGGCGGCGCCGGGGCGCTCACCGGAGCGGGGGCGCGGGATGCCCGGGCCGCCGCCCTGCCCGTGACCGCCCTGGCCGTAGACCTGGCCGGAGTTGTAGCCACTGTCGTAGGGGGCGTCGTAACCGTCGTCGTATCCCTGGGCGCGCGGCTGCTCACGGCGCTGCCGCTGGGCAGGGGCCGACCGCGGCACCTGCCGCATGACCCGAGCGCCCTCGGGCTGCGCATTCTCGCTGCCGCGTCCGTAGCGGTCCCTGTCGTTCATACGGACCAGTGTGCCGTCACCCGGCGTGCTCATCACAGGGCGGGTGAGGAATCGGGGCAGGGCTGTTGCCAAGCTGATGCAATGGGCCCACATCAGGCCCCGCATAAGCTGGCACGTATGACAGATCTTCCGGGCAAGCCCACCTCGGCCTCCCGTACCACCCTGAGCCACATCATGACGGGCACGGACACCAACCTTCTGGGCACGGTGCACGGCGGGGTGATCATGAAACTGGTGGACGACGCGGCGGGCGCCGTGGCCGGCCGGCACTCCGGCGGGCCCGCGGTCACCGCGTCCATGGACGAGATGGTGTTCCTGGAGCCGGTGCGGGTCGGCGACCTCGTTCATGTGAAGGCCCAGGTCAACTGGACGGGCCGGTCCTCGATGGAGGTCGGTGTACGGGTGATGGCCGAGCGCTGGAACGAGTCGTCACCGGCCCAGCAGGTGGGCAGCGCCTATCTGGTCTTCGCCGCGGTCGACGCGGACGGCAAGCCCAGGACCGTACCGCCGGTGGTCCCCGAGACCGAGAGGGACAAGCGCCGCTACCAGGAGGCCCAGATCCGGCGTACCCACCGGCTCGCCAGGCGGCGCGCTATCAAGGAGCTCCGCGAGCAGCGGGTCGCCGACGGGATCGGCGACTGAGGGCTCGCGGCGCCCGGAGTGTGGTTCCGGTGTTCCCGGTGCGGCCCGACCGCGCGGTGAGCGCTACCGGCAGACCACCTCGTCGCCCTTGACCGCGGTGAACGCGTCTGCCGCCGGTTCGTCGGCCCTGACCGGTGTGACCGAGGTGAAGTCGGGTCCGGCGGTCACCCGCAGCGTCCCGCCGAGGTTGGCCACCGGCCGCAGCTCGGCCCCGGGCAGCGCCGCGGCCACGGACTTCACCGAGCGGTTCCAGCGCGGGTCGTACTCGATGACGGTGCGCTGCACATGCGGTGAAACGGCCCGGCCAGGCACGGCGGGCGCGACCGACGACAGGAATCCGGTGGCGTGCAGCTCATTGGCCGCACGGGTGGCCAGACCGATCGTGGCGGTGCCGTTGACCACCTGGACCCGGATCTGCTCCGGCGGTACGTCGACCCGCGTGGAGTTCGGCAGCTCGGGCTTCTGCGCGGCGATCGGCTGGTCCGCGCGCAGCGCCCCGAAGAGCTTCGCGGCCTTCACCGTGTCCCATTTCACGGTCGAGCCCAGCCCGCCGACCGCGTAGTTCGTCCGCTCGAGAGGTACGGATGTGAACTCGGACGACGACGGGGTGAATCCGCGCATCGCCTGTCCGAGTGCGAGCATCTCGTCGGTGCCGAAGCCCTTATCGGCACGGACCGAGTCGAAGATCGTGGCGGCCACATCACGGAACCTGACCGGGTGCAGCAGCACCCCGCTGCTCGTCGCCCGGGCGATGAGGGACGCCAGGAACCGCTGCTGGCGCTGCATCCGGCCGAGGTCGGACGCCGCGTCGAGATGCCGGGAACGTACGTACTGGAGCGCCTCGCCGCCGTCCAGTCTTGTGGTGCCGACCGGCAGGTCGAGACCGGTGTACGAGTCCTTCAGCGGACGGGCCGAGCAGATGTCGACCCCGCCCAGCACATCGACCGTCTTCATGAAGCTGGTGAAGTCGACCTCCAGATAGTGGTTGATCTTCACATGGGTCATCTGCTCCACGGTCCGGACAGTGAGCCCGGGGCCGCCCTCGGCATAGGCCGCGTTGATCTTGATCGGGTGGGCGGCCCGCAGCGTCCCGGTGGCCGGATCGGTGCGCGCGGGCACCTCGGCCAGACTGTCGCGCGGCAGGCTCACCACGCTCACCCGGGAACGGTCCGCGGAAACGTGGATGATCATGATGGTGTCGGTGCAGTGGCACGGCGCGCCGCCGAGGTGGTATTTCGCCCTCTCGGCGGGTGTGATCTTGTCGCGGCCGTCGGTCCCGACCAGCAGCACGTTCATGCCCTGGCCACCGTGCGGGCGGTTCTTCATGTCCCGGAAGGGGTCGACCCTGCCGATGCTGCTCAGCTGGGTGACGACCGCGTGACCGATCCCGCCCGCGCCCAGCACCATGGCGGACAGCGCGGTGGCCATGCGCATGCCCCAGCGCGGGCCTGCTCTGCGCCTGCTTCGACGGCGTGCGGGCACGGGGGACACGGGGGGCACCTCCGCGGGAGTCGGGCAGGGAATTGCGAGCACGGTAGGCCGCTGTGATCAACATCCCGGGGAGGCCACCCGGGCGCCGCGCCCGGTGTCCCTCGTTCGCGGTAACGTGACCTCCCTATGAACGCCAAGCCCGCTGTTTCTGTGATCATGCCGGTCCTCAATGAGGAGCGGCATCTGCGCAACTCGGTCCGCCACATCCTGGAGCAGGAGTACGACGGCGAGATGGAGGTGGTGATCGCCATCGGCCCCTCGTCGGACCGTACCGAGGAGATCGCCGCCGAGCTGGTGCGGGAGGACCCCAGGGTCCACACCGTCCCCAATCCCACCGGCCGTACCCCCGCGGCGCTTAACGCCGCGATCAAGGCGTCCAGGCATCCCATCGTGGTACGGGTCGACGGTCACGGCATGCTCTCCGCCGACTACATCGCCACCGCGGTCCGGCTCCTGGAGGAGACCGGCGCGATGAACGTGGGCGGCATCATGCACGCCGAGGGCGAGAACCCCTGGGAGGACGCGGTCGCCGCCGCGATGACCTCGAAGATCGGTGTGGGCAACGCGGCCTTCCACACCGGCGGGCGGGCGGGCCCGGCCGAGACCGTCTTCCTGGGCGTTTTCCGGCGCGAGGCGCTGGAGCGGCAGGGCGGCTACAACGAGGAGTTCATCCGTGCCCAGGACTGGGAACTGAACTTCCGGATCCGCGAGGCGGGCGGGCTGATCTGGTTCTCGCCCGAGCTGCGCGTCCAGTACCGTCCGCGCCCGTCCGTCCGGGCCCTCGCCAAGCAGTACAAGGACTACGGCCGCTGGCGTCATGTGGTGGCCCGGTACCACGAGGGCTCGATCAACCTCCGCTATCTCGCACCGCCGACCGCGGTCTGCGTGATCGCCGCCGCCGTCGTGGCCGGCGCGGCCGTCACCCCGTGGGCGTTCCTGGTGCCCGCCGGATACCTCGCGGCCATCGTGGCCGGGTCGGTCCCGGCAGGCAGGGGTCTCTCCCCGAAGGCGCGGGTGCGGATCCCCCTCGCGCTGGCCACCATGCACATGTGCTGGGGCTACGGCTTTCTGACCAGCCCCCGGGCGCTGGCCCGGAAGGTCATCGCCAGCCGCCGCCCCGCGGTGCGGGCCACCGTCTGACGCGGTCCTGCGACACCAGCTGTTCCGAGCGGGGCCGGGATCCGGCCCCGCTCGGTCGTTCACTGCGACCCGCCGGGCAGGGTGCCCGGCCCGGTGTCAGGACGTCCAGGTGTACGCCGGATCGACGTGCATGCAGGCCGACTTGTCGTCGCCGTGGATCACGTCGGCCGTTTCCGGGGTCTTGCCGTCGTCGGCGGCGGACCTGGGATAGACCGTCCCGGTACGCCAGTCACTGCCCACCACGACGGTGACGCCCGATACGCCGGTGGACTTCCGCACCGAAGTCAGCGGCAGCCCGATGGCCTTGGCCACCGCCTGTGCGTCGCCCTCGAGGTCGGCGCTGGGGAACATGATGGCGGTCTTCTTCTGTGGTTCCTGCTGTGTGTCGGCGATGGCCCGGGTGAAGCCCCGGCCGCTGAGCAGGGCCGCGACGGATCCCGCGCGGCCGCGGGCCGGTGGTGCGCCGTCGCCGCCGGTGCCGTTCCGCACGGTGACGCCGATCTGGTCCCTCGCCGCCGCCGGATCGTCGGAGACCTTCTCGGCCGGCGCCTTCTTCTTCGACGCCTTGCCGTCCAGCGGGGTGTCGTCGCGGACCATTGCGAACAGCTTGTCCGCGTCGCCCGCCTTGGGGTCGACCTTCTCACCGAACCCGGGCCGGGTGGAGTTCACGTTCGGCATGGTGGTCATGGTGATGCGGGAGGTCGGCACCTTCTTCAGCTCGCCCGCCAGGTCGTAGAGCTTCTTGACGGTGCCGATGCCGGGGTCCACGGTGAGCGCCTTGGTGGCGGACTCGGCCAGGTCCATCAGCTTGCCCGGGTCGGTGAGTTTGGTGCCCTCGCGCAGCTGCCGGACCATCGAGTTCATGTACTGGTGCTGGGCCCTGGTACGTACGACGTCGGTGTCGGGCCAGAATCCATATCGGGTGCGCAGCCACTGGAGTGCCTGCCGGCCCTTGACGGATGTGGTGCCGTCCTTCAGCTTCAGGCCCGATCCGTGGCCGTCCCGGGTGTGCGAGTAGACGTTCGCGTCCACGCAGACGGGCACCCCGCCTATGGCGTCGGCCATGGAGACCACACCCGAGAAATCGATCTTCATGAAGTGGTCGATGTGGATGTCGGTGAGGGCTTCCCAGGTGGCGACGGTGCAGCCGGGGCCACCGCGGCCGAGCGACTCATTGGCCAGGGTCCAGCCGGTCGCCGGGTAGGACTTGCCTTCCGGATCGGTGCACTTGGGGATCTGCAGCACGGTGTCGCGCGGCAGGCTGACGACCGACATGTTGCTGCGGTCCGCGGAGACGTGCAGAAGCATCTGCACATCCGCCAGGGGAGGGGCGCCGAAGGTGTTCTTCGCTCCGCCGAGCTTCTGGTTCTCCTTGGAGTCCCGCGCGTCCGAGCCGATCAGCAGAATGTTCAGCGGGGTCTGGCCGGCAGCGTTGGCCTTCGCCGCGGGTGCCTTGTGGTCGCCGAGGTTGAGCGCGTCCTTCTGCAGGTTGCTGTTGAGATGGCGGTAATAGAGATAACCGGCGCCCGCGGCACCGATGATCGCCAGGGACACAACTGCCGCCACCCAGCGAAGTATTCGGCGCTTCCCGCGTCTGCCGCGCCGGCGTGGCCCGGCACGCCGGGCGCCGCCCCCGCCGCCCCCGCCGCCCCCGCCGGTTTCCGTCTGTGCGGCACCTGGCTCGTACAGGCCGTCGTCCCAGCCGAGCCGGCCGGCGTGTGAAACGCTGTGCCGCGTTTCCTCCCTCCGCGCGCTGCTGTGTCCCACCAGCGTCCCCCCTGCTATTCAGCTGTCTGCACACCCCGGTGACCTCATGTCACTTGGCGCACACGGTCTTGTCGGCTTCCACCTTCTGGATGTCCTTCGGCGCCTTTGCCGGAGCTGCGATCGGTGTTCCTGCCGCCTTGAAGTCGGCCCCCAGAATCAGCGTCATCGGGGTGAGGCCGACCGAGTCCTTGGTGCCCGGCTTCATCGCCGACCCCGGGAGCCCCATCTGATCGGCCAGTTCACGGGCCTGGTCGGCCTGGTTCGGCGCGTACTTCAGGATCGTCTTCTGGAGAGTCGGCGTGTAGTTCCCGCCGTTCTCGGACTTGAGTACACCCTCGGTGTTCTGCAGCCAGGTCAGCGTGGTCTGCGCGGAGCCCGCCACGGCGCCGCCGTTGAGTACCTTGACCCGGACGTCGGACGCCGCGGCCCGGGTTCCCTTCAGGAGTGCGTCCTGCTTGCTCTTGGCCGTCTTCGCCTTCTGTTTGACCTCGGTGAGCGAGACGTCGTCCCGCATCATCGAGAAGAGCGGGTCGGCCTGGGTGTGGTTGACGACCACGGTCGCGTGGACCTTCTCCGCAGGGTTGTCGAGCACCGGCAGCGTGGTGAAGGTGACGTTCTTCGGATTGACCTTCTTCAGGTCCAGCGCGAGGCTCTTGAGCTTGCTGATGCTGCCTATCCCGCGGTCGACGGTGAGCGCCTTGGTGGCCGCGTTCGCGAGGCTGTAGAGCTTGGTCGGGCTGGTCAGCGTGTCGCCCGACGTCATCTTGCGGATCAGCGAGGAGAGGAACTGCTGCTGCACCTGGATACGGTCGAGGTCGCCCTGGTTGCCGAAGCTGTGCCGGGTGCGTACGAACGCGAGCGCCTGCTCGCCCTCGACCGTCGACTTCCCGGCGGGAAGCTTGAGGTGCGATTCCTTGTCGTCGACGGGGTGGGCGACACAGACATCGACCCCGCCCACCGCAGTGCTGAGCGTCTTGATGGCGTTGAAGTCGGCCATCATGAAGTGATCGACGGTGATGCCGGTTATGGCCTTGACCGTTTTCATGGTGCAGCCGGGGTCGCGGGAGTCCTGGCCGAGGCTGGTGTTGAACCGCACCTGCTGAGTGCCCGGGATGATCTTGTTGTCGCCGCCGTCCTGCTGCTTGATCTCGCAGTCCGGGATGTCCGTTATCAGGTCACGCGGGATGGAGAGCGCGGTGGCGTTGGTGCGGTCCTTGGAGACATGGAACAGGATGTTGGTGTCGGCATGGCCGACGCTGCCCTTGTCGCCGTAGCCCTCGTTGCCCTTGCCGGTGCGCTTGTCCGTACCGATCAGCAGGATGTTGACGGCCTTGTCCTTGGTGGAGCCGCTGGTGCCGCCGACCACGTCGACCGAGTTGATGTTGCTCTGGAAGTGCTCGTAGAGGAGATACGCGCCCACCGAGCCGCCGACGAGGACGAAGGCCATCACCCCGCCGGTCCAGATCAGCGCCTTCTTCCTGCGGGACTTCTGCGGCTTGCGCTTGCGGCGTCCGGGCTGCGGGTCGCCTGCGTAGTTCTCCTGGCCGCCCGGTGCGCGGCGGCTGCGCTGCCCCGGCACATCGCGGCGCGGGGACTGCGGCGGCGCCGCCGGCTGGCGCGACTGGCGGCGGGACTGCGGAGGCGGCGTCTCTCTGCGGCGGGCTGACCCGGACCCCGAATCGGACCCCCGGCTTCCCGCGCCCGATTGCGGACCGGAAGGGCTCAGTCGCAGTTCGTAGTTGCCGGTTTCCGGGTTGAGTACCCACTGGTCTGCGGGGTCGATGTCGTCCGCCCGCCCACGGCTATGCGCGTCCACGGTTGCCTGTGTCCTCCGTCGGTGCCACGCGAGGCGCCCTCCCCCAAGGCGCTCGGTCATTCGGTCCTGCGATCCTGCAGTGCGCGACCACATGGCCGAGTGCACCGGATCGCGTCACACTATCTGCCCAGCTCAGCGTAGGTCGACGTCCGTGACACATTCCACGCTCCTTACAACTGGGCATACCACCCAATCCACATGCCCTGTGCATCCCGGTTGGGAATTGTTTTACCCGCACGTGCCGGAGGAGGCGTCGGTTCCGGCGAAAGTGGGTTGCGAAGCGGATGTCTCCCTCCCCTTTCCATCCCCGCCGGCCGCTCCCGGAGCACTCGCCGACGGATTCGGCGAACCACCCGTGGACGCGTCGGCGTGACCATGGCTCACCACGATCGGGACGTCGTTGCGCAGCAGATGGAAGAGCTTGTCGGCCTCGGGCTGCACGAGCTGGTCGCGGTTCGGGTCGGCGGTGTACGGCTCCCGCGGCACCGTCAGGAACCGGATGTTCGCCGTGGGGATGTCCCGCATCCGGCGGGTCAGGTCGTACAGATCCTTGAGGGTGGCCAGGCCGGGGTCCGTGGTCAGCGACTTGGTCGCCGCGTCGAGCACCGGGTACAGCCGGGTCGGATTGAGCAGGACACCGTTGCTCTGCACCTTCTTCACCAGGGAGCCGAGGAACTGCTGCTGGCGTTCCATGCGTTCGGTGTCGCTGCCGTTGCCGATGGAGTGCCGGGCGCGTACGTAGCCGAGGGCCTGCTCGCCGTGCAGCGTCTGGCGGCCCGCCGGCAGCTTCAGATGGGCGTCCTTGTCGTTCACCGGCTTCTTGAGGCAGACCTCCACCCCGTCCACCGCGTCGACCATGCCCTTGAAGCCGTTGAAGTCGATGACCATGTAGTGGTTGATGCGGATTCCGGTCATCTTCTCGACGGTCCGCACGGTGCAGGCCGTGCCGCCGAACTCGAACGCCCAGTTGAACTGTGCGAACTGCTTCCTGGTGCGCGTCTTGTCGGCCTTCGCGCAGCTGGGGATGTCCGTCATCAGATCCCGCGGGATCGAAACGGCCGTCGCGTTCTGCTTGTCCGCCGTGAGGTGCAGCAGGATCGTCGTGTCGGAGCGCTGCGTCCCGGAGTCCCTGCCGTACTTCTTGTTGTCGCCCGAGCGCGAGTCGGACCCGATCAGCAGGATGTTCTCCGCGTCGACCGCGACCGGGGTCGGGCGCTCCTTCTCGTACGTCCGGAGCTCGGCGCTGGCGGTGGTGTCCGTCCTGATGTTGTGATCGAGCTTGTTGTAGAACCACCAGCCGGTGCCCGCGATGGCGAGGATCAGGACCGAGAGCCCGAGCGCCGCCCAGCGCAGCCAGTGCCGTTTCCGCCCGACCGGCACCGCCGCCGGGCCCGCCTCCGGCGTGTCCTTCTGCCGCTCGTCGTCGGGCCTGCCGGGACTGTCCGTCACGTCTGCGTCCATCCTTCACGGAGTCGGCGACGCGCTGGGCCGCCGATCGAACGGATAGACGACTGAACCCCGCGCATGGTTGTGCTCTCGCCCGATCATGTACCGGTGAGGGCGCGTGTTCCCGGGGGCTCGGCCCGCGGTGGGCCAGATGAGTGTCCGGTCATCCGGGGGATCTTCCGGATACGGCTACGCCACGGTGTGGGTGACCCGCTCGCTCCCGACGCGCTTTTCCAGGCCGCCGTCCGCCAGTTCGCCGAGATTGCGGCAGAGCACCACCGAGGCGCCGGCGGCGAGCGGAGCGAACAGACCTGCGGACAGTCCGTCCCAGCTGTCGTAGGGGCGGCCGGACAGCAGTCGTGCGCCAGGTGTCAGCCCCAGCGCCGCCGCGTCCTCGCGGGCCCGCTCGACCAGTTGCGCGCCGGACAGCTGGATTCCGCCGATGCCGAGCGCGGGCGCGTCCGGGTCCACCGGGGCGTACGGCGCGAACCGGTCGCCCTGGGCCGGTACCTCGACGGCGTAGTCGGCGAAGCCGGCCGGCGGCTGAGGAAAGCGGCCGCCCAGCGGACGCAGTGCGAGCGCGACGCGCTCACCACCGCAGGCCCGTGCCCGGTCCAGCGTTCCGGGACCGCTCACCACGACATCGGCCGCCGCCGCGTCGCCGTCCACCTCGGCCACCACTCCCACCGACGAACAGGCGAGCAGCCAGACCGCGGTCTGCCAGTGGGCGGGAAGCAGCAGTGCGAGCCGGTCACCGGGTTCGGCGGAGAGCTCGCCCTGGAGCAGATTCGAGGTCTTGGCCACCCAATTGGCGAAGGTCGCGACGGAAAGTTCGACGCGCTCACCGGTCGCATCGTCGTAGAAGGTGACAAGGGGACGGCCCGGGTCCGCGGTGAGCGCGGATCGCAGCAGGTCGGCAGGGGTGCGGTCACTGGCAGTCATCTGCGCAAGGGTACGCGGCGGGGCAGGCGCGGGGCGGCCCCGCGGACGGGGCAGGCATGCAGGTTCAGCCGATGTGCCGTCAGTTCCTGGATGGACAGAATTATATGAACATGTACACGATTCTGTGCATGCGTCCACTTCTGTCCTCAGCCGTTCTTTCCGTCTCGATCGCTGTGGTGTCCGCGACCGCGCTGGCCCTCCCGCTCGCCGCACCGGCCGGCGCGGGGACTCCGGCCGGCGGGGTGCGGGCAGCCGGGGTCCCCGGGTCCACCCAGTCCCTGCGGCTCGCGCCGCTCTCCTCGTCCGACCGCTCGCCGGCACCGGCGGAGGCCGGGCTCTCCAAGCGGACCGTCACACCCTTCTCGCTGGTCGGTGTGGTCTGGGACGACCCGCGCGCCGAACTCGCCGGTACCGCCCAGGTGCGCACCAGACCGGTGGGCTCCAGAACCTGGACCGGCTGGCAGAACATCGAGGTCCACAACGACGACCACGCGGCCGACCCCGGTACCCCGGAGGCGGATGCGCCCACGGTGCACGGGTCCACCGCCCCGCTCTGGGTGGGTGCTTCGGACGGTGTTCAGCTGCGGGTCCGTCAGGCGACGGCCGCCACCTCCGCCCGCGCCGCGGCCACCCGGCTGCCGCGCGGACTGCATCTCGATCTCGTCGACCCCGGACCCGACCCCGATTCCCTCACGAAGACCGCGGCCGGCAGTGATGCGGCCCGTGCCAGCTCCGCGGCCAACGCCGGGCTCGCTCCGCTCGGCGCCAACGAGATCCCGGCCCTCAGCAAGCAGGCGACCGAGGCGTCGCTGCGTGATGACACCATGACCACCGGGCCCACCGGCACCACCGGCACAGGGACCACCGCGACTACCGGCACCACCGACACCGCGGGTACGGCCGGCACCACGGGCCCCACCGATCTGAAGGTGAAATCGTTCATCGGGGCCCGTCCCAGCATCGTCACCCGTAAGGGATGGGGCGCCGACGAGACCATCCGGGAGAGCGCCTTCCGGTACACCGACACCGTGAAGGCCGCGTTCGTGCACCACACCGCGACAGGCAACAACTACACGTGTGCGCAGGCCCCCTCACTACTGCGTGGTATCTACCGCTACCACGTGAAGAGCAACGGCTGGCGCGACATCGGCTACAACTTCGCCATCGACAAGTGCGGGACCATCTACGAAGGCCGTGCGGGGGGTGTGGCCAAGCCGGTGATGGGCGCGCACACGCTCGGTTTCAACACCGACAGCACCGGCATCGCCGTCCTCGGCACCTTCGGCACGTCGAATCCGCCCGCCGCCGTGACCCGGGCCCTGGCCTCTCTGACGGCCTGGAAGCTCGGTCTGACCGGGGCCGACCCCAACGGGAGAACGACGCTGATCTCCGGCGGCGGCAACCGCTTCGCGAAAGGCAGCGCAGTCAGTCTCCATGTGATCTCCGGGCACCGGGACGGGTTCGCGACCGACTGCCCCGGGGCACTCCTCTACAGCAAACTCGGCTCGATCCGTACCGCATCCGCGCGCGCCCAGGGACGCTGAACACCACGACGGATCCGCACCCTCTGCCCGCACCGGCCCGCCACGGTCTGCATACACTGGCCAGCCCGTTAACGGCCGGCCCCGGCAGGAAGCAGAGACGTCAAGGTGACAGAAGCGATTCTCCTGGTCGGTGGCAAGGGCACGCGGCTGCGACCGCTCACGGTCAACACACCCAAACCAATGGTTCCGGCGGCAGGGGTCCCGTTCCTCACCCATCAGCTGGCACGGGCGCGTGCCGCCGGAATCGACCATGTCGTCCTGGCCACCTCGTACCTCGCGGAGGTCTTCGAGCCGTACTTCGGCGACGGCTCCTCGCTCGGGCTGCGTCTGGAGTACGTGACCGAGGAGGAGCCCCTCGGCACGGGCGGGGCCATCCGTAACGTCGCATCGAGGCTGGACTCCGGTCCTGACGAGCCCGTGCTGATCTTCAACGGGGACATACTCACCGGCCTGGACATCGGGGCGCTGGTCGCCACCCATGAGGCCGAAGGGGCGGATGTCTCGCTCCATCTCACCCGGGTCGAGGACCCGAGGGCCTTCGGGCTGGTGCCCACGGACAGCACGGGCCGGGTGACGGCCTTCCTGGAGAAGCCGCAGACCCCGGAAGAGATCGTCACCGACCAGATCAACGCGGGTGCCTATGTCTTCAGGCGCTCGGTCATCGACACCATTCCGGCCGGCCGGCCGGTCTCGGTGGAACGGGAGACCTTCCCCGGTCTGCTGCTCTCCGGAGCCCATCTCCAGGGCATGGTCGACTCCACGTACTGGCTCGACCTCGGCACACCGCAGGCCTTTGTACGCGGCTCGGCCGACCTCGTCCTCGGCCGTGCGCCGTCCCCCGCGGTGCCGGGCCGCTGCGGCGACCGGCTGGTGCTGGAGACCGCTTCGGTGGCCCCCGGCGCCAAGCTCACCGGCGGCACGGTGATCGGGGAGGGCGCGGTGATCGGGGAGGGCGCGCGGATCGACGGCAGCACGGTGCTGGCCGGTGCGGTCGTCGAGGACGAAGCGGTGATTTCCGACTCACTCATCGGGGCGGGCGCCCGGATCGGGGCACGCTCGGTGCTGGACGGCGCGGTCATCGGGGACGGGGCGCGGGTCGGCGCGGACAACGAGCTGCGCGCCGGGGTGCGGATCTGGTGCGAGGCGGTTCTGCCGGACGCGTCCGTGCGCTTCTCGTCGGACCAGTAGCCTCTACCGGGTGGCAGGACGTTTCATCGCGAAGCGCGGCCCCGCCGACCTCGGACTGGTCCTCGGGGTGCTCCGCCGTGGCCCGGGCGACCCCACGTTCCGTATGACGCCCGACGGGGCGGTGTGGCGGGCCAGCCTCACACCCGAGGGACCCGGCACGCTGCGCGTGGCGGTGGACGGGGCGGAGGCGTGGGGCCCCGGCGCGGACTGGCTGATCTCCCAACTCCCGTCCCTGATGGGGGACGCGGACGATCCTTCGGCGTTCGTACCACGGCACCGCCTGATCGCCGATGCACACCGCAGGCGCCCGAATCTCCGGCTCTGCCGGACCGGCCTCGTGCTGGAATCGCTGATCCCGTCGATCCTGGAACAGAAGGTCACGGTGGACGAGGCCTATCGGGCCTGGCGTCTGCTGGTCCGCACATTCGGCACCCCGGCACCCGGCCCCGCCCCCGAGCGCATGCATGTCATGCCGGACCCGCGGACGTGGGCGCTGATCCCGTCCTGGGAATGGCACCGGGCGGGTGTCGACAACAAGCGCGCCTCGACCATCCTGCGAGCGGTCCGGGTGGCCCGCCGTCTGGAGGAGGCCGCGGCCATGCCGCTGCCCGAGGCAGTACGCCGGCTTGAACTGATCCCCGGCGTCGGCCCCTGGACCTCGGCGGAAACCCTCCAGCGGGCGATCGGCGCACCGGACGCGGTGACGGTCGGGGACCTGCATCTGCCGGGCATCGTCGGGTACGCGCTGACCGGGCGCAGGGACGTGGACGACGCCGGGATGCTGGAACTGCTGGAGCCGTACGCGGAGACCGGGCAGCGGCATCGGGCGGTGCGGCTGATCCTGCTGACCGGGAGGGTACCGGCGCGGCGGGTGCCGAAGATGCCGAAGGTGGACATCGCCCGGCTGTGAAGCCCGGATACGTCCCCGGCGCCGGAGGTGCGGCACCGGGAACGGCCGGGCCTCACCGCACCGTGACGAACGCCTCAGGGTCCCGCTCGGCCCGGGGTGCGGGCTGGGCCAGCGGGTGACCGACGGCGACCGCGCCCATCGGCTCCCACTCCGCGGGCAGGGCCAGGGCCGCGCGCACCACGTCCCGGCAGAACATCGTCGACGAGACCCACGCCGACCCGAGCCGCTCACCGGCGAGCGCCACCAGGAAGTTCTGTACGCCCGCGCCCGTGGCGACGACGAACATCTCGCGTTCCGCGGCGTCCCGCGCGTCCCCGTAACGGTGCGAGCCGTCCGTCACCATGCACGGCACCACCAGATACGGCGCCCGGCGCAGCACATCGCCGCGGCGCACCCGCTTGGCGATCGACTCCTCCGACTTGCCGTCGCCCCGCAGGTCTTCGATCCACGCGTCCCGCATCGCGTCGAGCAGCCGGGTGCGTGAGTCATCGGACTCCAGGAGCACGAAGCGCCAGGGGGTGGTGTGGTGCGGCGCGGGTGCGGTGACGGCGGCGGCGACCGCCCTGCGCACCGCGCCCGGGTCCACCGGTTCGCCGGTGAAGTCACGGACCGTGCGACGCTGGCTGACCGCTTCGCGGACCGCCTCGGACGTACCGAGCCGGAACATGTCGTCCGCTGCGACCCGGACCATGGCGGCGGCCCCCCGGTCCGCGGCCTCCTGGCCGGCGGCCTGCTGCTCCGGCGGAGTGACGACGTGCGGCAGACCGCGGACCACCGCGACCGGCAGCCCCGCCGCCTTCCCCTTCACCAGGTCGCCCGCGGCGGCCAGTTCGTCGGCGGTGGCCACGACCGTGGCACTGAGCGGATTGCCGTGCGCATCCGTGCCACCGCGCAGATCGTCGAGGACCCGTACCCCGGCGGCCCCGATCGCCACATCGGTGAGGCCGTTGCGCCACGGCCGCCCGAAGGTGTCCGTGACGATGACACCGACCTCCACACCCAGCGTGTCCCGGAGTCCCCCGCGGATCTCCCGGGCGGAGCGGTCGGAGTCCTCGGGCAGCAGCAGCACGGTGCCGGGCGGGGTGTTGGACGCGTCCACACCGGCGGCGGCCATCACCAGACCCTGCCGGTTCTCGACGATGCGGAGGGTGCCGCGACGGGCCACCACCCGTACCGTCTCGGCGTCGATGGACGCCTCGCGGTCCTCGGCCCGGACGGTTCTGCCCTCGGCCTTCGAGACGATCTTGGAGGTGACCAGGACGACATCACCGTCCGCCAGGTCGGGCGACGCGCCGGCGATGAGCTTGGCGAGGTCGTCGCCCTGCTGCACCTCGGGAAGTCCGGGTACGGCCCAGACGTGGTAGGAGGTCACACGCGTACCTCTTCGGCCAGGGCGAGCGCCTCGCGGGCCATGACCGCCGTGGCGTCCTGATCGGTCATCATCAGCGGAACGGCCCGGCAGCGGATACCCGCCTGCTCCACGCGCTCGACGGAATCCGTGTCGACGGTGTCGACGAGCCAGCCGTCCAGCAGGCCCGAGCCGTAGTGCTCGGCGACCGCGGCCGCGGTGGACTCCACCCCTACAGCCGCGAGGACCTTGTCCGCCATCCCGCGCACGGGTGCGTCCCCGACGATGGGAGAGAGCCCGACGACGGGCACACCCGCATCGGCGATCGCCTCGCGGATCCCTGGCACGGCCAGGATGGTGCCCACCGAGACCACCGGATTGGACGGCGGGAAGAGAATGACGTCGGCGGACCCGATCGCCTCGAGGACACCCGGCGCGGGCTTCGCCTGATCGGCGCCGACCGGTACGACGGCGTGTGCCTCGACCGAGGCACGCAGACGCACCCAGTACTCCTGGAAATGGACCGCCTTGCGCTCCCCGTCCACGTCGACCGCGACATGGGTCTCGATGCGGTCGTCCGACATGGGGATGAGCCGTACGCCGGGCTTCCACCGCTCGCACAGGGCCTCGGTGACCGCGCTGAGCGGATAGCCCGCGCCCAGCATCTGGGTGCGGACGACATGCGTGGCGAAGTCACGGTCGCCGAGCCCGAACCACTCGGGTCCGACGCCGTAAGCGGCGAGTTCGTCCTTCATGGTGAAGGACTCGTCGGTACGCCCCCAGCCCTGCTCCTCGTTGATGCCACCGCCGAGGGTGTACATCACCGTGTCGAGGTCGGGACAGACCTTCAGCCCGAACAGATGGATGTCGTCACCGGTGTTGCCGATGACGGTGATGTCCGCGTCTGGCGCGGCCTGCTTGAGGCCGCGCAGGAATCGGGCACCACCGATGCCGCCGGCCAGAACCACAATGCGCATGCGGACAGTCTGTCAGGCGGGGGACCGGACGAGGGGCGGTGGTCGGGGTGCCGGGGGAATTGTCAGGCGGTCACGACATCGCGGGCGTCCGGTGCGCAGCGCGCGCTGTGCATCGGCATCTCGGTCAGGCCCGGGAAGTAGACGTGCAGGCTGACGGCCGGCTCCAGGGCATCGTTGACGACCTCGTGGGTGTAGCCGGGGGCGAAGACCCGCTGTGTGCCCGCTTCCAGCGCGCGCGCGGCGCGCGGGGTGCGCTCGGTCAGCCGGCCTTCGAGGACGGTGAGCACACCCGATGAGCTGCCGTGGCCGTGCAGTCCGCTGCCCTGGCCTGGGACCCAGCTGAGCAGCCAGACCTCATAGCCGGGGCCGGTGTGCAGGCGGTGGTACCAGCGGGACACCGCGTCGTACTCGACGAGGTCCTGCCACCGGCCGCGGTCGGCGGCGATGGAGCGCGCGAGTCCGGCGAATTCGGCAACGGTGGCCGGATGCTCGGGGGCGGGCCGGAGCAGGTGCTGGACGGCGAGGATGTCGCCGCCGATCTGGATGTCGCTGTCGTTGTTCACGGTGCTGTTGCTGTTCATGGCGCGGGGGTTCCTCGGCAGTGGCAGTGCTGGGGTCTCGCAGAAGGTGCAGTCAAGGCTGCGGAAAGAGGCTGGAGCTCAGTGGCTTCAACAGCTGGAACAGCAACAGCGCGCCTGGACAGCGCTGCGGAACCCACGGACGTGGGTTGCGGGGAGCACTGTGGTCGCTGGCATGAAATCAAGGAGAACGGCTGATTGTTCACTTGTCAACTCCATAACCGATTTGGGTGCAATGTTTCACCTCATCCGGTTACTGCCCCGGGGGAAAGGTTTGTGCTGGCGGCCCCGCGGAGATGTGGCGCAACAAGTCGCGCCGTAAACGCCGCGGCTGTCTTGTGATCGGACTGTGATCCAAATCCCTTCCGCGGAGGGGACGCAACAAGATCAAGCCGGCTCGCGTCTTTCCCCGGCAAGGGGGAAGGCGCACGAATGGGCCGGTGGCATGTGTCAGATTTCTAATGATTTGAACACTTTCTGCATGGCCTTGGTTCCGCAGAGTGAATAAGGGACCCAATAGCAGATCTCGGCTTGACTGGCCTGGATCACACGCTTGTAATTTCACTCGTGTCGTTCGGCCGAAATCGGTAGCGACAGCAACACGGGGACGCAAAGACGGACAAGGGGCGCACATGACCGAGCTGTTCCAGCAACTGCTGGTCGAGGACGCGGATGAGGAATTCGGCTGGCAGGAGCGTGCACTCTGCGCCCAGACCGACCCCGAGTCCTTCTTCCCCGAGAAGGGCGGGTCCACCCGCGAGGCCAAGAAGGTCTGCCTGGCCTGCGAGGTCCGTTCCGAATGCCTCGAGTACGCCCTCGCCAACGACGAGCGGTTCGGCATCTGGGGCGGTCTTTCCGAGCGTGAGCGCCGGCGGCTCAAGAAGGCCGCCGTCTAGCTGCCCGGAGGCCGCTCCGGCGCCCCCCCGGCGGGCGCCCGACAAAGGCCGCGAGCCTCGCCGCGTCGTGGCGGGCCCGGATGCGCCCGGCGCAAGGCCGGCTCCCGCCCCTGCCCGGCGCCACATCCGACGCTGAACGCGGATCCACCGGATTCACCGGTCGGCTCCCGGCGGGGCGGGGTACCTCGCTTCTCGCTCAATCGGTACAAGTCCGTACGGAACATCCGGTCCGCCGCCCGTCTCCACCCGACGGGCGGCGGACCGCTGCCGTAGGCAGCCGTTAGTGTGGGGCCCCGTCCGCGATGCACCGACCTCCTCAGGGGACGCGTGCGTCCACCGCATCCGCAACGCAGCCTTCCGGGGGGAACGACCCCCGGACCCCGGCCGGAGGGGCCCGTACCTCGATGTCCGTGCACAGCCAATCGACGGCCCCTCAAGAGGCCGCAACGCCAGAGTTCCCGCGACATGTCGTCACCGCCGTGCTCGTCTCCCACGACGGCGCCCGCTGGCTGCCCGACGCGCTCGCAGGGCTGCTCGGGCAGGAACGGCCCGTACAGAACGTCATCGCGGCCGACACCGGCAGTGCCGACGCGTCGGCCGGCCTCGTCACCGAAGCGCTGGGCGCCGAGCGGGTGTTGCACCTCGCACGCCGTACCGGCTTCGGCACGGCGGTCGACGAGGCAGCCCGCACGGCAGGCGTCCTCACCCCCGAGGACCTGCCGTACCTGAAGCGGCCGAGCGGCTGGGACCCGGTGAGCCGCAGCTGGCGCGACGACACCTATGACATGCCCGAACTGCCGCACGGGGAGCCGGTGCAGTGGCTCTGGCTGCTGCACGACGACTGTGCGCCGGCCCCTGACGCACTGGCCGAACTGCTGCGCGTCGTCGATTCCGATCCGCACACCGTCATCGCCGGCCCCAAGCTCCGCGGCTGGTACGACCGCAAGCAGCTGCTCGAGGTCGGCGTCTCGATCGCCAACAGCGGGCGGCGCTGGACCGGCCTCGACCGGCGGGAGCAGGACCAGGGCCAGCACGACCAGGTCCGTTCGGTGCTCTCCGTATCGACTGCCGGAATGCTCATCAGACGTGATGTCTGGGAAGAGCTGGGCGGATTCGACCGCAGACTGCCGCTGATGCGTGACGACGTCGATCTCTGCTGGCGTGCGCATGCCGCGGGCCACCGGGTCGTGGTGGCACCCGACGCCGTGCTGCGGCACGCGGAGGCATCGGCCCGCGAACGCAGGCCCATCGACTGTGTGGGGCGTTCGGTGGCCAACCCGCACCGGGTCGACAAGGCCGGCGCCGTGTACACACTGCTGGTCAACACCCCGGGCAGGGCGCTGCCCTACGTCATGCTGCGCCTGGTTCTCGGCACCCTGATGCGGGTGGTCGCGTATCTGGTCGGCAAGGTGCCGGGACAGGCGCTCGACGAGATCGCCGGATTCATGGGCACGGTGCTGCGTCCCGAACGGATCCTCGCCGCCCGGCGCAAACGCGGGAAGGGTGCGGTCGAAGCCAACGAGCTGCGACCGCTCTTCCCGCCGCCGGGAGCCACCGTCAAGGCGACAGCCGAGCAGGTCGTCAGCCATTTCGGCGGTAGCTCCGACGTGGAGGCCGGCGGGTCGCGGCACGGCGTCGTCGAGTCGGGGCCCGGCGGGGACGACGCGGACTTCCTGGAGGTCGAGCAGTTCGCACGGCTGAAGCGGCTCGCCCGCAAGCCGGCCCCGGTGCTCTTCGCCGTGCTGCTGTTCGTCTCGCTCGTCGCCTGCCGGCAACTGCTCGGCTCGGGGGCGCTCGCGGGCGGTGCGCTGCTGCCCGCGCCCGAGCACGTCTCGGAGCTCTGGGGCCGCTACGCGGACGCCTGGCATCCCTTCGGTACCGGGGGCACACAGGCGGCGCCCCCTTATCCGGCCGTCATCGCGGTGCTCTCCGCGGTGCTCCTCGGCCATGTCGGGCTCGCCCTCACCGTGCTGCTGGTCTGCTCGGTGCCGCTGGCCGGCCTCACCGCCTACTTCGTCTCGCGCCCGCTCACCGAGTCACGCCTGCTCCGTGCCTGGGGGAGCATCGCCTACGCGTTTCTGCCCGCGGCGACCGGTGCGCTGGCCTCCGGGCGGCTCGGGACCGCCGTACTGGCCGTGCTGCTGCCGCTCATCGCGCGCTGCGCGGTGTCCGCCGCCGGACTCCGCGGGGTGCGCGGGAGCTGGCGGGCCGTCTGGGCGTACACCTTCCTGCTGACCTTCGCGATGGCCTTCACGCCGATCGTGTGGCCGTTCGCGCTGGTGCTCGGGATCGTCGTACTGGCGCTGCGGCGCGACGACATCACCGCGTACGGCCTGCGCTTCCTGGCCGTCGTCGGCACACCGGTCCTGGTGCTCGCGCCCTGGTCGCTCTCTCTGCTCACCGGCCCCTCAGGCTTCTTCCGTGAGGCCGGGCTGGAGTTCGGCAAGGGTTCCGCATCCGCCCTCGATCTGCTGGGCATGAGCCCCGGCGGACCGAAGGCGGCGGGGGGCGTGCTGCTGATCGGTGTGGTGCTCGCCGCGCTGGCCGCCCTGCTGCGCGGAGAACGGCAGTTCGCCATCCGCGGTGCCTGGGCGGTCGCCCTGGTGGGTCTGTTCTTCTCGGCCCTCGCCAACAGCTCGGGCTGGGCGGGCCCCGCGACTCTGGTCTACGGCATCGCTCTGCTGGCCGCCGCGGTCCTCGGCGCCGAAGGGGCACGCGAACGGGTCGCGAGCCAGAGCTTCGGCTGGCGCCAGCCGGTCGCCGGACTCATCGCCGTCGCGGCCGTCCTCGCACCCGTGGTCGCCGCCTTCGGATGGATGATCAGTGGCGCCGACGGCCCGCTGGAACGGCGCGACCCGGTGCAGGTCCCGGCCTTCGTCGCGGAGGAGAGCGGCACCCGCGACCAGGCCCGCACCCTGGTACTCGGCGGGAGCTCACCGGCCGAGGTCTCGTACACCCTGGTCCGGGGCTCCGGTGGCCGGCTCGGTGACGCCGAGCTCGCCGGGTCCGGCGGCAGCAGCTCCCGCCTCGACAGGGTTGTCGCCAACCTGGTCGCCGGATCGGGCGCCGACCAGTCGACCCAGCTCAGCGGGTACGCGGTGCGCTATGTGCTGGTACGGGACGGCGCACCGCGCGAGATGAGCCGGGTACTCGATGCCACGCCGGGTCTGAGCAGGCTGAGCCAGCTGGACGGCAGCGCGCTGTGGCGGGTGGACCGCCAGGTCGCGCGGGCCACGATCATCTCCGGCACATCGGGTTCGCCGGCGGACGCCGCCGAACCCCGTTCCGTCGCCGCCGGCCCGGTGGACATCCATACGACCGTGCCGGCCGGCACGGCGGGCCGGGTCCTGCGGATCGCCGACTCCGTGGCCCCGGGCTGGCAGGCCACCCTGGACGGCCGTGCGCTGACCGGGACCACCGTCGACGGCTGGGCGCAGGGCTTCCGGCTGCCGGCCGAGGGCGGCAGGCTCGACGTGACCTACAGCACCCCGATCACCCACACGGCGTGGGTCTGGACGCAGGGCCTGCTGGCCGTGGTCCTGCTGGTGCTCGCGCTGCCCGGCCGGCGCAAGAAGGTCGACGACGACCTCCCCGACGAGGAGATCGCCGTTCCAGCGCAGCCGGTGGAGGGCGAAGGCCGGCGGGCGCGCAGGCTGCGCGCCGCGGCCCAGGCGGACACCGATGAGGGCGCCGCGACGGGAACCCTCCTGGCGACCGACGACGGGTACGCACCCGACGCCGAGCCCGCGACCCCCGCGGTCGAGGGCGACTTCGAGCCGCAGTACGGGGCCGAGGTGCCTCAGCAGCCCGCGTACGGGGAGTGGCAGCAGCCCGCGTACCAGGCCGCCGACTACCAGCAGTACCCGGCGGACGGGTACGGCGGCGAGCAGTACGGCTCCGGTCCCTACCCCGGCGAGCAGTACGGCTCCGGCCCCTACCCCGGCGAGCAGCAGTCGGCCGGGCAGTACGGCAACGAGCAGTATCAGGGCGGGGAGTACCAGGACGGCTCCTATCCCGGTGAGCCGTACGACCCGTACCAGCAGCAGCCGTCACAGGAGGGTGGATACGCCCCGTACGGCTACCAGCAGCCTGAGGATCCGCAGCAGCCGCCCAGGCCGTCGCACCCGCCGTACCCCGACGAGAACGAGCAGCACCGCCCTGACGGGAGCAACCAGTGAACCGCACCGCCCTCGCCCTCGCCGCGGCGGTCACCGCCCTGGCGGCGATCACCGGATTCGCCTCGCTGACCGCTCCGTCCGGGGGGCCTGCCGAGGCGAAGGCCGCTGCCAGGCTGCCCGTGGAGCGTTCCAGCCTGCTGTGCCCGGCGCCCAGCACATCCCAGCTCGCCGAGACCACGTACACCTCCTTCACACCGGCCGGGGAGCAGGGAGGGGCGACCGGGTCGGCCCGGCTGCTGCCCTCCGCCGCCGGGCAGGGGACGGACGCCGCCGATGGCGGCAAGAAGGGCGGCAAGAAGAGCAAGGGCCCGGACCAGGACAAGCCCGTGGTGTCACTCAAGGCGCCGGGCAGGCCCGTCACCGCCAAGGACTCGGGGGGAGAGTCCCCGGCCCTCATCGGCTCCGCCGATGGCCGGCTCGCGCCCGGCTGGACAACCCAGCAGACCACCACGGTCGACGCCGGCGGCTCACGCGGAGTGCTGGGTACCCGCTGCACCGCGCCGGACACCGACTTCTGGTTCCCCGGCGCGAGTACATCGGCGGACCGGCAGGACTACGTCCATCTCACCAACCCGGACGACACCGCAGCGGTCGCCGACATCGAGCTGTACGGCAAGGACGGGGCCATCAAGTCCGATGTGGGGGAGGGCATCACGGTTCCTGCCGGATCGTCGGTGCCGGTACTGCTCTCCACCCTGGCGCCCGACCCTGCCGACAACGTGACCGTCCATGTGAGCACCCGCACCGGCCGGGTCGGCGCCGCGGTCCAGTCCCTGGACCAGAAGCTCGGCAGCGACTGGCTGTCCGCGTCCGCCGCCCCGGCCGGCCGGATGGTGCTCCCCGGTATCCCGGCGGACGCCACGTCGGTCCGGCTGGTGGCCTTCGCACCCGGGTCCGACGACGTCGACCTCAAGGTCCAACTGGCCGCGGCCGACGGCACGATCACCCCGGCCGGCCACGAGGGCCTGCATCTCAAGGCGGGCATGACGGCGGCCGCCGACCTGGGCGACGTCACCAAGGGCGCCGCAGGGTCGCTGGTGCTGTCCCAGGACGGCGGCCGCAAGGTGCCGTTCGTGGCAGCCCTGCGCGTGGTGCGCGGCAAGGGCAGCAAGCAGGAGGTCGCCTTCATCCCGGCGACCGAGCCAGTGGGCGCGCGCTCCACGGCGGCCGACAACCGGTCCAAGGGCTCGACGCTCTCGCTGGCCGCCCCCGGGGCGACCGCGAAGGTGAAGGTCACCTCGTCGGCGGGAACCGGAGGCGGGGACCAGGTGGTCAAGACGTACACGGTCAAGGGCGGCACGACGCTCGCCGTGAAGCCCTCAGTGCCGTCCGGGCTCAAGGGGTCGTACGCGCTCACGGTCCAGCCCGAGTCCGGCGGCGGCGAGGTCTACGCGGCACGGACCCTCGAACTCCCCGAGGACGGCATTCCGATGTTCACGGTGCAGACCCTGCCGGACGACCGCGGGACGGTCTCCGTGCCGGCGGCCCGGCAGGATCTCTCCCTGCTGGACGACTGACGTCCGCGGCCCGCGCCGGTCAGTCCTGGCCGTACCGCGGGTCGACGGACTCCGGTGCCAGACCGAGCAGTTCGGCGACCTGCTCGACGACGACCTCGTGCACCAGCAGGGCGCGCTCGTCGCGGTTCTTGGTGCGGATCTCGACGGGGCGCCGGTAGACGACGATCTGCGCGGGCCGCTCCTTCCCGGCCGCGACCGCGCTGCCGAGTGGGACGGAGGTCTCGCCGGGCCAGTCATCGGGGCTGTCGGCACCGCCCGCGCTGGGCACATCGAGAACCACGAAATCCACTTCGGACAGCTGCGGCCAGCGCCTTTCCAGCCGTTCCACGGAGTCCTGCACGAGATCGCGGAAGGACTCCGCCCTGCTCGCGGAGAGCGGCACCTGGGGCGGCGCCAGGGGCCCGCGCATCCCGCGGCCGTGCCGGTCCCGCCGGCGCTGCCGAGGCTCGGCCGGCGGGGTCGGCGGCGAGCTGTCCATCGAGCTGTCCATCACTGACGCAGCGTAACTCTCCGGGGGACGCGACGAAGCCGTCGACCGGCGGGTGCGCGCCATGTCGGATATTGCGCGTTCCAGGTATGTCGCAGATCGATCGTCTGGCTGTTTCCGACCGGTCGACTTATGGCGAATGACTGGATATCGCCGCAGTGGTGATGGAAATCTGTCGGTTGCTGCCTATTCGGCCCGGTAGCCGTGCAGGTCAAGCGAGTTGCCCCGATGGGCGCGGGGTGGAGATCGCGCCACGACACGGTGGGGTGACGCCGGGGCGCGTCGTCGCGGCCCGCTCAAGAGTGCGGTACCGTCCAATATCGTGAGCCCTGTACGTCGCTGTTCTCGCACTGCGTGCGGCCGCCCCGCCGTCGCGACGCTGACGTACGTCTACGCCGACTCGACCGCGGTCCTCGGTCCGCTCGCCACCTATGCCGAGCCCCACTGCTACGACCTGTGCGCCGAGCACAGCGAGCGGCTGACCGCGCCGCGCGGCTGGGAGGTCGTGCGTCTCACCGACGGCTCGGCCCCCGCCGGGCCCAGCGGCGATGATCTCGAGGCCCTCGCGAACGCCGTGCGCGAAGCGGCCAGGCCGCACGACCGCGCGGCCGAGCCCGGGGGTGGACGTTCGGCCAACCCGGTGGAGGCCGGCCGCCGTGGGCATCTGCGGGTACTGCGCTCGCCCGAGTGAGTCCTGGGCCCGAGTCGACGGCTCCTGGGTTCCGGGCTCTGGGCTCCAGGGTCCTGATTTTCGGGTCCCGGGTCCTCCCGTATGCGCCTTCTGCCGTCCTCCTCGGCGCCGCATCCTGTCCGGAGCATTGACTTCCGCTTGCCATGAACACGACGATTCCCTCACCCGTGAGGATCGAGGCCCCGTGTTTGTCCAGCAGCTGGAACCCGTCGCCGGTTCGCTCATTCTCTCCGCCCTTGTTGCCGCGCTCCCGCTGCTCACCGTGCTGGTCCTGCTCGGCGGCCTGCGGATGAAAGCCCACTGGGCGGGTCTTGCCGGGCTCGCCGTGGCCGTCGCTGTCGCCCTGCTCGCCTATCGGATGCCGTTCGGTCAGACCGTCTCATCAGGTGTGCAAGGCGCACTGTTCGGGCTCTTCCCCATCCTGTGGATCGTCGTCAACGCCCTCTGGGTGTACCGGATGACGGTCCTCACCCACCACTTCGACATCCTGCGGCGCTCCTTCGGACGGCTCGCCGACGACCCCCGCATCCAGGCACTGGTCATCGGCTTCTGCTTCGGCGCGCTCCTCGAAGCGCTCGCCGGATTCGGCGCACCGGTGGCCATCTGCGCGGTGATGCTGGTGGCACTCGGCTTCGACCCGGCCAGAGCGGCGGTCGTCGCGCTCGTCGCCAACACCGCACCGGTCGCCTTCGGCGCCATGGGCACACCGGTGGTGACGCTCGCCCAGATCACCGGTCTGCCGCTGGACTCGGTCGCCTCCGTCGTCGGCCGTCAGACACCGCTGCTCGCCCTGGTCGTACCGCTGTTGCTGGTGATCATCGTCGACGGCCGCCGCGGACTGCGGGAGACCTGGCTGCCCGCCCTCGTCTGCGGACTCGCCTTCGCCGTGGCCCAGTTCACCGCTTCGAACTTCCTCTCCGTCCAACTCGCCGACATCGTGGCCGCGCTGGCCGGCGCCGCGGCCCTGATGGCGGTGCCCGCCGCCCGCAGGCCGGCGGCCGAGCCGGTCAGGGCGACCGTGCTCACCGGAGTGCGCAGCGCGGATCTCGACCAGCAGGACCCGCGACGTGAAGTGGTGCGCGCCTACGCGCCGTACGCGCTGATCGTCGCGGTCTTCTCCGTCGCGCAGATCCCGCCCGTCAAGAGCCTGCTCGCCCGGGCGACCCGGGTCTTCGACTGGCCTTTCCTGCACGTGGCGGGGCCGGACGGCACACCGGTCTCCGGCAATGACTTCTCACTGCCGCTGATCGCCACCGGGGGGACCCTGGTGCTGTTCGCCGGCGTGCTCAGCGCGGTGGTCCTGGGGGTGGGCGCCGGCCCCGCACTGCGGGAGTGGGGGGCCACGGTCCACGAACTGCGGTACGCGGTGCTCACCGTCACCTCGGTGCTCGCCCTCGCCTATGTCATGAACCTCTCCGGGCAGGCCGCCACCATCGGCCACTTCGTGGCGGCCGCGGGCGCCGGACTCGCCTTCCTCTCGCCGGTGCTCGGCTGGTTCGGGGTCGCGGTCTCCGGTTCCGACACCTCGTCCAACGCCCTCTTCGGCGCCCTTCAGGTGTCGGCTGCCCATGAATCGGGACTTCCGCCCGATCTCCTCGCCGCGGCCAACAGCTCGGGCGGTGTGCTCGGCAAGATGATCTCCCCGCAGAATCTGACCATCGCCTGCGCGGCCGTCGGGCTGAAGGGGCGGGAGGGGGATCTGCTGCGCAAAGTCCTGCCATGGAGTCTCGGTCTGCTGCTCGTGATGTGCGTGATCGTCGTGCTCCAGAGCACAGCGGTGCTGAGCTGGATGCTGCCGTGACGCGGAGCCGGGGAGCGGGGGCCCTTCATCCCTGCGGGTAGTTTGAGTGGCCCGTAGCGGATCTCAGGAGGACCGAAGTGGCTGCTGCCGTCGACTTGTCGCAGGTCGTGAAGGCGTACGACGTACGCGGAGTGGTTCCCGACCAGTGGGACGAGTCGACGGCCGAGCTGTTCGGCGCCGCGTTCGTGCAGGTGACGGGCGCATCGGCGATCGTGGTGGGCCACGACATGCGTCCCTCGTCGCCCGGTCTGTCCGGCGCCTTCGCCCGCGGCGCCGCCGCCCGGGGCGCCGACGTCACGCTCATCGGCCTCTGCTCGACGGATCAGCTGTACTTCGCCTCCGGCCAACTCGACCTGCCCGGAGCGATGTTCACCGCCTCGCACAACCCCGCTCAGTACAACGGCATCAAGATGTGCCGGGCCGGTGCGTCACCGGTCGGCCAGGACACCGGCCTCACCGAGATCCGCACTCTGGTCGAGGACTGGTCGGCCGCCGGCGCCCCGGCGCCCGCCGCCGATCCAGGTGCCGTCACCGAACGTGACACGCTGCAGGACTACGCGGCCTATCTTCACTCCCTGGTGGATCTCTCCGGGCTCCGCCCGCTGAAGGTGGTGGTCGACGCGGGCAACGGGATGGGCGGCCACACGGTTCCCACGGTCTTCGACCGGCTGCCGATCGACCTCGTACCGCTCTACTTCGAGCTTGACGGCACCTTCCCCAACCACGAGGCCAACCCGCTGGACCCGGCGAACCTCGTCGATCTGCAGGCCCGGGTGCGTGCCGAGGGCGCGGACCTCGGCCTGGCCTTCGACGGGGACGCCGACCGCTGCTTCGTCGTGGACGAACGCGGCGAGGGTGTCTCCCCGTCGGTGATCACCGCCCTGGTGGCAGCCCGTGAACTGGCCAAGCACCCGGGCGGCACGGTGATCCACAATCTGATCACCTCCTGGTCGGTCCCCGAGGTCGTCCGCGAGAACGGCGGCCGCCCGGTCCGCACCCGGGTCGGCCACTCCTTCATCAAGCAGGAGATGGCAGCCACCGGTGCGATCTTCGGCGGCGAGCATTCGGCGCACTACTACTTCCACGACTTCTGGAACGCCGACACCGGCATGCTCGCCGCCCTGCACGTGCTGTCGGCGCTCGGCAGCAGTCCGGACAGCCTGTCCTCCCTGGTGGCCCAGTACGACCGATACGCCGCGTCCGGTGAGATCAACTCCACGGTCAGCGATCAGCGGGCCTGCACAGCGGCCGTACGCGCGGCCTTCGCCGGCCGCCCGGGCATCACGACCGACGACCTCGACGGCCTGACCGTGACGGCCGACACCTGGTGGTTCAACCTCCGGCCGTCCAACACCGAGCCCCTGCTGCGCCTCAACGTGGAGGCCCGGGACGCGACGACGATGACGAAAACACGGGACGAGGTCCTGCACCTCGTCCGCGCCACGGATTCCTGAACGTCCCGGACCGTGTCGCGGATCCGGTCCCCGTGCCCGGCGCTCCGCGCCCGTTCCCGGCACCCCGCAACCGCCCCGGCACCCCGCACCAGCCCCGCCCCGGCGGTAGGCTGACCAGGCCCAAACCGTATGTTCGAAGGGACCACCCCATGCCGCTCGAAGCCGGCCTCCTGGAGATCCTCGCCTGCCCGGTCTGTCACGCTCCGCTCGACGACCGGTCGGCCGATGAGAACCCCGAGCTGATCTGCACCGGCAAGGACTGCGGGCTCGCCTATCCCGTCAGGGACGACATCCCCGTGCTCCTCGTCGACGAGGCCCGCCGCCCGGCCTGAGAACGTCCCGGCGGCGCCACCGCCGGGAGCCCACACCACAGCCGCGCATGCGCACACGCGAGGCCGATCGGAGGAGGCAGACCCCGATGCTCGACGAGTCGTTGCTCGACGCCCCGGAAGCCCTGGCACGAGCCGACCGCCGCGGCTTGCTCCGCGGGGCCGCCGAAGCCGGGGCCCGCGTCCGCACCGCCGCACGGCACGCGGCCGAGGCCGGCCTCGCGGACCTTCAGCCGGAGGGCCGTCCGCGTGCCGTCATGGTCGCAGGGGCCGGCACGGCCGCCACCGGGGTCGCCGACCTGCTCGGCGCGCTGGCGGGCGCTGCCGCCCCCGTCGTCAGCCTCAGGCCGACCGGTGTGGCCCCGGCGGCCGGCGCCCTGCGCTGGACCCTGCCCGGGTGGTCCGGCTCCGTGGACCTGCTGCTGATCGCCACCGCGGACGGTTCGGAGCCGGGTCTCGCGCTGCTGGCCGAGCAGGCCTACCGCCGGGGATGCACGGTCGTCGCGGTGGCCCCGCTCCGCTCCCCGCTGACGGAGGCCGTCGACGGGGTGCACGGGATGGTCGTACCGATGGCGAAGGCCCCGTACGAGGAGGAGAACGAAGCTCCGTTCACCGGCGCGGGGTCGGGTGCGCTGTGGGCGCTCTTCACGCCGTTGCTCGTCCTCCTCGACCGGGTCGGACTCGTCGCCGCTCCGCCCGATGCGCTCCAGCAGGTGGCCGACCGGCTCGACGGAATCGCGGAACGCTGCGGCCCGGCCACCGCGACCTACAGCAACCCGGCGAAGACCCTCGCATCGGAGCTCGCCGACTCCCTTCCGCTCATCTGGACGGAGGGCACGGCCGCGGGCCCGGTGGGGCGCCGCTTCGCCGCCGTACTGACCGAACTGGCCGGCCGCCCCGCACTCGCGGCCGCACTTCCCGAGGCGCTGCCCCAGCACGGCGCGCTGCTCGTCGGTGCGCTGTCCGGTGACGCGGACCCGGAGGACTTCTTCCGCGACCGGGTGGACGAACAGCAGGCACTGCACGCGCGGGTCGTGCTCCTCCGCGACCGCCCGGCAGGCGGTCTCACCGCCGCCCCGGCGGCCCGCGAACTCGCCCTCGGCCAGGACACCGCCATCAGCGAGCTGGAGCCGGAGGAGGGCAGCGAGCTCGAAGCGCTCGCCGAACTCGTCGCCGTCACCGACTTCGCCGCCGTCTATCTGGCGCTCGCCGCCTCGGCCTGAACCCGCGGGCCGGGCGGGGCCCGGCCCACTCGGCCCACTCGAAGCACACCGGAAAGTAGCGTCATGGACCGCCTCGCCAACACCGTGCGCCCCTACGCCTGGGGCTCTACGACCGCCATCCCGGCTCTGCTCGGCACTCGGCCCACCGGCGAGCCGCAGGCCGAGATGTGGATGGGAGCGCATCCCGGTGCGCCGTCACACGTCGACCGCGGCGCCGGGGGAACGCCCCTGTCCACGGTCATCGACGCGGCCCCCGAGGCCGAACTCGGCGCTGCCGCGGTCAAGAAGTTCGGCCCGCGTCTTCCCTTCCTGCTCAAGATCCTCGCGGCCGGCGCCCCGCTCTCCGTCCAGGTGCACCCCGACCTGTCGCAGGCGAGGGAAGGGTACGAGGACGAGGAGCGCAGGGCCGTCCCGATCGACGCCCCGCACCGCAACTACAAGGACGCGAACCACAAACCGGAACTGATCTGCGCGCTCACGCCCTTCGACGGCCTGTGCGGCTTCCGCACCCCCGGCGATGCCGCGGAACTGCTCGCGGCCCTCGAAGTCGACTCCCTCAAGCCGTATGTGGACATCCTGCGCGCCAGTCCGGACGAGGCCGCGCTGCGCGAGGTCCTCACCGCGGTGCTGACCGCGGATCCCGAGGAGATGAAAGCCACCGTCGCCGACGCGGCGGCGGCCGCCGGGCGTCTCGGCGGCGCACACGCCCCGTACGCCTCGATCGCCCACCACTATCCGGGCGACCCTGGTGTCATCGCCGCGATGTTGCTCAACTACGTTCAACTGCAGCCGGGCGAAGCGCTGTTCCTCGGCGCGGGGATCCCGCACGCCTATCTCAACGGTCTCGGCGTCGAGATCATGGCCAACTCCGACAATGTGCTGCGCTGCGGTCTGACCCCGAAGCACGTCGATGTCCCGGAACTGCTCCGCGTCGTCAGGTTCGAGGCGACCGACCCGGGTGTCCTGCGGCCGGAGGCCGCGCCCGACGGTGAGGAGCTCTACGACACCCCGATCGACGAGTTCCGGCTGTCACGGTACGTGCGGCCCGAGGACGCGGCCCCGCTCACCCTTCCCGCAGGCACCGCGCAGATCCTGCTCTGCACCGCGGGCGAGCCCGCGATCGGTGAACTGGCCCTCGCTCCTGGACGGTCGGTGTTCGTGCCCGCGGGCGAGCGCGTCACACTGTCGGGAGCGGGCACGATCTTCCGCGCCACCGTTGTGGCCTGATGCGACAATGTGCGGCCGGACGGCGGCCGCAGCAGCGGTGCCGGGCCCGCAGCAGCGACGAAGGGAATATGTCCACCTATGAGTGCGTCAGGCGGAACCAGGGCGATTGTGGCGGCGCTCGGCGCCAACCTCGCGATCGCGGCAGCGAAGTTCGTGGCGTTCCTCTTCAGTGGCTCGTCGTCGATGCTTGCCGAGAGCGTGCACTCGCTCGCCGACTCGGGCAATCAGGGCCTGCTGCTGCTCGGCGGTAAGAAGGCGCAGCGCGAGGCGACACCGCAACATCCCTTCGGCTACGGCCGTGAGCGCTACATCTACGCCTTCCTCGTCTCGATCGTGCTCTTCTCGGTCGGCGGCATGTTCGCGCTCTACGAGGGCTACGAGAAGGTCAAGCACCCGCACTCCCTCGACAACTGGTACTGGCCGGTGGGTGTCCTGGTATTCGCGATCATCGCGGAGGGCTACTCCTTCCGTACGGCCATCAAGGAGTCCAACCAGACCCGGGGCTCGCTCTCCTGGTCGCAGTTCATCCGCCGCGCCAAGGCTCCGGAACTCCCTGTTGTGCTGCTCGAGGACTTCGGCGCGCTGATCGGCCTGGTCCTGGCGCTGGCCGGAGTGGGTCTGGCGATCGGCACGGACAACGGTGTCTGGGACGGGATCGGCACTCTCTGCATCGGTACCCTGCTCATCCTGATCGCGTTGGTCCTGGCGGCGGAGACCAAGTCACTGCTGCTCGGCGAGGCGGCGGGCACTGAGGAGGTCGAACGGATCAGGGAGGCCATCGTCGACCACGAGACGGTCACCTCGGTGATCCACATGCGGACGCTCCACCTCGGTCCTGAGGAACTGCTGGTCGCCGCCAAGATCGCTGTTCAGCACGACGACACGGCGACCCAGGTGGCCCATGCGATCAACGCCGCCGAGGACCGCATCAGGTCCGCGGTCCCGATCGCCCGGGTGATCTACCTGGAGCCGGACATCTACAGCGAGGCGCAGGCCGCCGCCGGCGACGACCCCGCGGCGACACCGGGCGGCCCGTCCCCCGTGCCGGAGCACTGACCCGCCGGGGGAGTGACTGGGGAGTGACGGCCGGGGCGGTGACCACCAGGGGAAAGAGGCCGGGGCAGTGGGAGCGTGGACGCTGACCGCCTGGACGCCGGCCGCCTGGTTCTGGCCGGCCCCGGTGCTGGGGCTGTGGCCGGCTGCACCTGCTGGCGTCCTGACCCGCCCGGTCCAGGTGCCGTAGCCGTGGCCGTCTGAACCTGGTGAAGTCCTGGGCGTACGCGGGTGCCGGAGCGCTGAGCGTCTGCACCTGTCGGAACCCAGGACGTTCAGGGCGCCGGCGCCCTGAACGTCTGACCCTGCCGGGGCGCCGACCGTTCCCGGGTGCCGGGCGCTGATCCGGCCCGTGCGGGGCTGCCGGTGCCGTGACCGTGTGAACCTGCCGGGGCGCAGGCCGCTCGTGGCTGCCGGGGTGCTGATCGGCCCACGGGGTGCCCCGCTGCCGGTGCCGGGGGCCGTGACCGTTCGAGCCGGCCGGGCCCTGATCTGCCCGGCGTGGGGTGGCCACGGTGCCGGGGTCCTCGGCGGCTGCACCTGCCGGAGCGCCGACCGTACGCCGTACGGCGTACGCCGACTGCTGTCGTCGATGACGGGGACCAGTCGTCCATCTGGCGGCCCGGTCCCCGGGCGTCGTCCGGCACCGGTCGCTCCCGAGCGGCCGCCCCCGGCCCAGGCGGGCTGGGGCCGACCGAGCAGGTCGGTGTAGATTCGAGGTGAGCCAGACGTCGCTGCTGATGGCGGTCGGGCGGTCCGTAGTACGGACCGGCCGAGGGAGAGAGGGCCTCCGACGGACTGCGCCGCGAGCGCTCGGGCATTCCTGTGCCTCCACGCCCGTCGCCGCAGCATCCGGTCCCTACACCCTCGACCAACCTTCCGAGGAGCAGCTCATATGACGACTGACGCCAGCAGCCAGGACTTCAAGGTCGCCGACCTGTCCCTGGCCGCCTACGGGCGCAAGGAGATCACCCTCGCCGAGCACGAGATGCCCGGCCTGATGTCGATCCGCAAGGAATACGCGTCGGCGCAGCCGCTGGCCGGCGCCCGTGTCACCGGTTCGCTGCACATGACCGTGCAGACCGCCGTCCTGATCGAGACACTGGTCGCCCTCGGCGCCGAGGTCCGCTGGGCCTCCTGCAACATCTTCTCCACCCAGGACCACGCCGCCGCCGCCATCGCGGTCGGCCCCGAGGGCACCCCGGACGCCCCCGCCGGCATCCCGGTCTTCGCCTGGAAGGGGGAGACGCTGGAGGAGTACTGGTGGTGCACGGAGCAGGCACTGACCTGGCCCAACACCTCCACCGGCGGTCCGAACATGATCCTGGACGACGGGGGCGACGCAACCCTCCTCGTTCACAAGGGTGTCGAGTTCGAGAAGGCCGGTGCTGTCCCCGACCCGGCCACCGCGGACAGCGAGGAGTACAGCTACATCCTGCAGCTCCTCAACCGCACTCTCGGTGAGAACCCGCAGAAGTGGACCCAGCTCTCCTCCGAGATCCGCGGCGTCACGGAGGAGACCACCACCGGGGTCCACCGTCTGTACGAGATGCAGCGCGACGGGCAGCTCCTCTTCCCGGCGATCAACGTCAACGACGCGGTCACCAAGTCCAAGTTCGACAACAAGTACGGATGCCGCCACTCCCTGATCGACGGCATCAACCGCGCCACTGACGTCCTCATCGGCGGCAAGGTCGCGGTCGTCTGCGGATACGGCGACGTGGGCAAGGGCTGCGCGGAGTCACTGCGCGGCCAGGGCGCACGGGTGATCATCACCGAGATCGACCCGATCTGCGCCCTGCAGGCAGCCATGGACGGCTTCCAGGTCGCGACCCTCGACGACGTCGTCTCCATTGCTGACATCTTCGTCACCACGACCGGCAACAAGGACATCATCATGGCCGCCGACATGGCCAAGATGAAGCACCAGGCCATCGTCGGGAACATCGGTCACTTCGACAACGAGATCGACATGGCGGGCCTGGCCAAGATCCCCGGCATCGTCAAGGACGAGGTCAAGCCCCAGGTCCACACCTGGAAGTTCGCCGACGGCAAGACGCTGATCGTCCTCTCCGAGGGGCGCCTGCTGAACCTGGGCAACGCGACCGGCCACCCGTCGTTCGTGATGTCCAACTCGTTCGCGGACCAGACGCTGGCCCAGATCGAGCTGTTCACCAAGCCCCAGGAGTACCCGACCGATGTCTATGTGCTGCCCAAGCACCTCGACGAGAAGGTCGCCCGTCTCCACCTGGACGCGCTCGGCGTGAAGCTCACGACGCTCCGCCCCGAACAGGCCGCCTACATCGGTGTCGAGGTCGAGGGCCCGTACAAGTCGGACCACTACCGCTACTGACCGCGTCCGGGACCGACCCGGGTTCCGGACCACTCCGCAGCGGTGCGTGCCGTCACCCGCGGCCGTTGTCGTCAGCGGCTGCGGGATATCCGCTGCCGGCGGACGGCCGCAGTAGTCAAGTACCGGGCAGGCCCCCGCACCCCCGTGTCGGGGGGCCTGCCCCGTACCGGCCTCAGACAGCCCCAAGGACCCCATGCCCCGCGGCCGTTATTCGCTCCACGATCTGCACGACCACACCCCTCTCGGCGAAGAACACTTCCACTGTGCGCCCGGCCCTTCCGGCTGGCGCTACGTCTCGCAGACCACGACCCCCTCCGGTGACCACGCCGGCTCCGTCGATCTGGCCATCGACGAACTGGGCCGCCCCATCCGCCTCGAAGTCCACGCCGCGAGCTGGCAGGTGCGCGGCGCCGCCATCGAGGGAGTCACCTGGGTGCGTACCGATCCCACCGGTGCCTATGCCACCGAAGGCAATGCCCCCGCTCACGCCTTCACCGGCACCTCCCCCGCCTTCCTTGTCGCAACAGCCCGTCTGCTCGGTCTCACCCCCGAATCCCCCGCTACTCGCGTCCGCCTGGTCGCCCTTACCGACCCGGTGCTGGCGCCCCGTACCGTCGACCAGTCCTGGGCGCTACTGAAGAGTGAAGCGCACGCCACTGACAACGGCCCCCTGCTGGTGGACGAATACCAGGTCAGCGCCCTGGACACCGGTGAGCAGTACGCGGTCCACATCGCCGGTGACGTAGTCCTGGCGGCCCCCGGCATCGAGCTCGAACACCTGGAGACCCCGCCTTCTGTCTTTCCCTGACCGCCGGGTCCACCGGATCGGCCTGGTCCGCCGCAGAAGCTGTCGGCTACGCAGGCGGTACGAAGCCCGTCGCGGGAGGCGCATCCGCACGGCCGGTCCGTTCAACACCCGGGCCGGAAGACGGTGTTGCAGAGGTGACGCGACCAGCGGAGTCGCCGGGTCCGGCCGGCGCACCGGGACCTGCCTGGGTGCCCGGAGAGCTGCCCTGTAGCCCCGGTGCGGCAGGTGCGGCCGGTACGGCCGCGAGCCCGTCCGGAGTTCCGGGCCCCCACGGTGACCTGGGTCCCGCGAACGACATGGAACACTCGGGCTCCGCCGTCTCCGGCGAACCCACCGCCGTCGCCCCCACGTCCGGACCGGCCGGACGCGACGCGGGCCCCCCGAACATCCGCCGGGCCTCCCTCGCCTGCCGCTCGTTCACCACAGCCGCCAAGTAGGCCGCCGGAGGCACTCCCTGGGGCGCCTGCACCCCCGTGGCGGCCACCAGATCAGCGGCCAGCCGCTCCGCCATCGCCCAGCTCACCGCCGCGTCGAGCTGCCGCATCCGGGTCAGGTACTGCCGAACGGCCAGCCACAGTCCATCGGGCACCGCGGAAAGATCCAATTGCCCGAACCGCCCGACCAGCCACGGCGGTGGGGGTGGCACGGCGCCGGCCCGCCCCGTATACACCCGCTCCCGGACGACCAGGGTTCCGGCGAAGACGTCACCGATCCGGCGCCCCCGCGCGGAAACCAGTGAGGCGATGCACGCGACGATCCCGAACGTCATCAGGATCTCCACCACACCGATCGCGCCGCGCACCAGCGCGTGGCGGAACCGGATCGGTCCCCCGTCGTCCCGCACCACCCGCAGCCCGCACGCCAGCTTTCCCAGTGAGCGCCCATGGCTGAGCGTCTCGACCGCGATCGGCGCCCCCACCAGCACCAGAAGGAAATTCGCCACGGTGATCGCTGCCTGCGCGGCATCGTCCAGGGACGCGGTGGCGGCCAGCAAGGCGATCGACCCCGCCAGATACACCGTCCACACCAGCACCAGGTCGATCGCCAGGGCCAGCGCCCGGCTCGGCAACCTCGCCGTGCGCAGCCCGAGTACGACTGCGTCCCCTGTCACGAGTTCACTCACCGGTGCCCACCCCTCAGTCGCCGCCCTTTCGCGCATCGCCGGACATCAGTCTGCCAAGCTGGCCCCAAGCGCGCCGTACGGACCGAGTGCTGGAGCTGCAGCCGACGATGGACCTCGACGTATTCGTCACCGCCCACCATGCCGAGTGGGACCGCCTGAACACCCTGCTGCACCGAGGGCGCCGTCTCACCGGAGCGGAAGCGGACGAGCTCGTCGTGCTGTATCAGCGGACCGCCACGCATCTTTCCCGTATTCAGTCGAGCGCTCCGGACCCGGTGCTCATCGCACGCCTGACGGAACTGGTGGCGCGCGCCCGTGCCACGGTGACCGGCACCCGGCAGGCCGGATGGCGGGACGCCGTCCACTTCCTCACGGCGGGATTTCCCGCCGCCGTCTACCGCGCCAGGCACTGGTGGGTGCCCACCGCGCTGATCTCCACCGGGCTCGCGGCTCTGATCGGCTGGTGGATCGCCACGCACCCCGAGGTCCAGGCGGCCATCGCACCCCCCGCGGAACTGCACGGTATGACCAGGCCCGGCGGTGAGTACGAGACGTACTACTCGAGCCACCCCGCAGCCTCCTTCGCCGCTCAGGTCTGGACGAACAACGCCCAGGCTGCGGCCATGTGCCTGACACTCGGCGTCTTCATCGGCATACCGGTCCTGTGGATCCTCTTCCTCAACATGCTCAACCTCGGAGTGGGAGCCGGTCTGATGTCGTCGGCAGGCCGCCTCGACACCTTCCTCGGCCTGGTGCTGCCGCACGGACTCCTCGAACTCACCGCGGTCTTCGTCGCGGCGGGCACGGGTCTGAGACTCGGCTGGACGCTCATCGATCCCGGGCCCAGGTCCAGGCGCACCGCCATGGCGGAGCAGGGCCGCGCCGCGATCGGAATGGCCATCGGCCTGGCCCTCGTCCTATTCGTCTCCGGTGCCATCGAGGGGTTCGTGACGCCGTCCGGCCTGCCGACCTGGTCCCGTATCGCCATCGGGATCGCGGTCGAGGCCCTGTTCCTGCTGTACGTCTACGCAGTGGGTGGCCGAGCCGCACGCGTGGGTGAGACCGGAGACCTGGAGGACGCCGGGCGCAGCGCCGTTCTCCCCGTCGCAGCGTGATGTGCGTACGACCCCTCTGAGCTGCTAGTGTCTCCCTCGCCCACAAAAGCCGTTGACACGGTTCGCGTGGGGAGGTAGATTAGAACGGTTGCCCCAAACTGGACAGGTTCGGGGCTCGACGGTTAGAGTCTCTCTCGCTCGCGGAAATCATTTCCGCTGAGCCTTCCGATTTTCGAATCAAGTAGCCGATTAGCTCGGCCGAAATGATTCTGATAAAGTCGGAGTCGCCGGAAAGGGAAACGCGAAAGCGAAGAACTGGAAAGCAATCCCCGGCCGACCGGGAATCGGACACGAAAGAGTCTGATAGAGTCGGAAACGCAAGACCGAAGGGAAAAGCCCGGAGGAAAGCCCGAGAGGGTGAGTACAAAGGAAGCGTCCGTTCCTTGAGAACTCAACAGCGTGCCAAAAGTCAACGCCAGATATGTTGATACCCCGTCTCGTAAGAGACGCGGTTCCTTTGA